>JAGSYU010000089.1 GCA_018262575.1 Pseudomonadota bacterium
CGGTCGATCTCGTCGAGTTCTTCCGGCTTGGAATCCACCTGCATCCGGAGGCGCGAGCCCGCCTCGTCGACAAGATCGATCGCCTTGTCGGGCAGGAAGCGGTCGGTGATGTAGCGGTTGGAGAGCGTCGCCGCCGCGACCAGCGCCGCGTCGGTGATGCGCACCTTATGGTGCTGCTCGTATTTCTCCTTGATGCCACGCAGGATCGAGATGGTGTCGGCCACCGTCGGCTCGGCGACGAACACCGGCTGGAAGCGCCGGGCCAGTGCCGCATCCTTTTCGACATACTTGCGGTATTCATCGAGCGTGGTGGCGCCGACGCAATGCAGTTCGCCGCGGGAGAGCGCTGGTTTCAGGAGATTGGAGGCGTCCATGGCGCCATCGGCCTTGCCGGCGCCGACCAGCGTGTGCATCTCGTCGATGAACAGGATGACGCCACCATTGGCCGCCGTCACTTCCGACAGCACCGCCTTGAGGCGTTCCTCGAACTCGCCGCGATACTTAGCGCCGGCGATCAGCGCGCCCATGTCGAGGGCGAGCAATTCCTTGTCCTTCAGGCTTTCCGGCACGTCGCCGTTGACGATCCTGAGCGCCAGCCCCTCGGCGATGGCCGTCTTGCCGACGCCCGGCTCGCCGATCAGCACCGGGTTGTTCTTGGTGCGGCGCGACAGCACCTGAATGGTGCGGCGGATCTCCTCGTCGCGGCCGATCACCGGGTCGAGCTTGCCATCACGCGCCGCCTTGGTCAGGTCGCGGGCGTATTTCTTCAGGGCGTCGTAGCCGCTCTCGGCCGAGGCGCTGTCGGCGGTTCGGCCCTTGCGGATCTCATTGACCGCCGCGTTGAGCGCGTTGGCGGTGACGCCAGCGTCCTTCAGGATTTTCGCCGTGCCCGCATCGGCCTCGACGGCCAGCGCGATCAGCAGCCGCTCGACGGTGACAAAGCTGTCGCCCGCCTTGTCGGCCAGCACCTCGACGGTGGTGAACACCTTGGCCATCGGCGCGGTCAGATAGAGCTGGCCGTTGCCACCGGAAACGCGCGGCATCGCCTCGAGCGCCCTATCGACGGCGGCAAGCGCCCGCGCCGCATCGCCACCGGCGGCATTGATCAATCCGGTGGTCATGCCCTCGGAATCGTCGAGCAACACCTTAAGGAGGTGCTCCGGCGCGAACTGCTGGTGACCACGACCGAGTGCCATGGTCTGGGCCGACTGGACGAAGCCGCGCGCCCGCTCGGTATATTTTTCAAAATTCATCTGGACATCCTTTCCTGGAGCCCGCGTCCACCGTCCGAAGCCCGGCGGATGCGTCTGGATATCGTGGAGGTTAGGTCCAGAGTTTACTTCCTGACCCTTGCTCCTCGCCGACCAATATGGGGAACGAGGCGAGCGCCGAAAAGGGGCCAGCAAAAAGACAAAGCCCGCCACGACGGAAACCGCCGGGCGAGCTGAAAGACGATACGGGAAACCGGCGTCAGGCGCTGGCCAGCGCCGGATAGAGATCGTCAATGCCGAGCGCCCCGCGCAGCATCGAGCGGTCCTTGGCAATGTCGGCCACCGTGTAGCGGTCGAGAACGGCGAAGAAGGCGCCGAGCGCCTCGCGCAGCACGCGGTTATACTCGCAGGACAGGATCAACGGGCAGTCCTTGCGCCCTTCCTCCGAGAAGCACTCCGCCATCTGGAAGCTCTCTTCGGTGGCGGCGATGACGTCGCCAATCTTGATCTCGTCGGCGGGCCGGCCGAGCTTCAGACCGCCATGGCGCCCGCGGATGGTCTCGATGAACTTGTGATCCACCAGCACCTTCAGGATCTTGAACAGGTGCGTCTCCGACATGTCGAAGGTGGCGGCGATGTCAGCGACGCGGCTCGGGCGGTCAGGATTCACCGCGCAATAGAGCAACACCCTGATCGAGTAGTTGGTCGCTTGAGTAAGACGCATGACACCATCTGATTAAAGAGTTGACATTAAAAGTCAAGATTAATCGTTCAAATCCAGCATGCGCCTTTGAGCCGACCGACATAATTCGTGCAATTGCGGATCAGCTTTTTTGGCCGGCCTTTCCGGCGTGACTATCGACGAATTGCCTAGCCATCTGCCACCCGGCCCGGAAAAGTCCATGACTTTCCGGCCGGGCGCATCGGTCAGTCCCCTCAGGCGAACTGGCCGTGGCAGTGCTTGTATTTCTTGCCGGAGCCGCAGGGGCACGGCTCGTTGCGGCCAACGTGGCCCCAGCTGGCGGGATCGTCGGTGTCACGGCCGACCGGCGTGGCGGCAAAGGCCGACGCTGGCTCGCCCGCTGACTCGTCAAGACCGGTCGCCGGATCGGCGTGGTGGGCCGACAGCGTCCTCTCGTCGTAGGTCGGCGTCTCGGGCGGCGCCTGCCGGATCTCGACGCGTGAAAGGCTCGCCGTCACCTGCCGGCGAAGATCGTTGAGCAGCGCCTCGAACAGCGAGAAGGCCTCGGTCTTGTATTCGTTCAGCGGATCACGCTGAGCGTAGCCGCGGAAACCGACCACCGAGCGCAGGTGATCAAGATGGGCGAGATGCTCGCGCCAGAGGTTATCCAGCGTCTGCAGCAGGATCGCCTTCTCGACGCGGCGCATCAGGTCGGCACCGACGCGGTTCTCGCGCTCGGCGAAGTCGGCCTCGGCGGCGGCGATGAGGCGCTCCTCGATCTCCTGGTCGGCGATGCCCTCTTCCTTGGCCCAATCGGGGACGGGCAGATCGATGTTCAGCGCCTCGATCACCGCGTCGTGCAGCCCCTGGACGTCCCACTGCTCGGCATAGGCGTTGCCGGGAATATGCTGCGCCACCAAGCCGATGATCACCTCGCGGCGCATGTCGGCAACGGTGTCGGCGACGCTCTCTTCCGTCATCAGCTCGATGCGCTGCTCGAAGATCACCTTGCGCTGATCGTTCATGACGTTGTCGAACTTGAGCAGGTTCTTGCGGATGTCGAAGTTGCGTGCCTCGACCTTCTGCTGCGCCTTCTCGAGGGCCTTGTTGATCCACGGATGGATGATGGCCTCGCCGTCCTTCAGGCCGAGCTTCTGCAGCATGCCGTCCATGCGGTCGGAGCCGAAGATGCGCATCAGGTCGTCCTGCAGCGACAGATAGAAGCGCGACTGACCGGGGTCGCCCTGGCGGCCGGAACGGCCGCGCAGCTGGTTGTCGATGCGCCGGCTCTCGTGGCGTTCGGTGCCGAGCACGAACAGGCCACCGGCGGCCAGCGCCTTGTCCTTGAGACGGTTGACGTCGTCGCGGATCTTCGCTTCGCGGGCGTCGCGCTCCGGCCCCGGCGGCACGTCGGCGAGACGGCGGGCGATCAGCATGTCGGCGTTGCCGCCGAGCTGGATGTCGGTGCCACGGCCGGCCATGTTGGTGGCAATCGTCACGGCACCGGGCAGGCCGGCCTGCGAGATGATGTAGGCTTCCTGCTCGTGATAGCGGGCGTTCAGCACCTGGAACACCGGCTTGTCGCCGTCCATCAGCACGTCCGGATCGCTCTGCTGGAAGCCGCGCTTCAGCAGCAGATCGGCCAGTTGCTCGGACTTCTCGATGGAGGTGGTGCCAACCAGGATCGGCTGCCCCTTCTCCTTGCAGGCGCGGATGGTCTCGATGATCGCCGCGTATTTCTCATCGACGGTCCGGTAGACCTCGTCATGGTCGTCGATGCGGGAAATCGGCCGGTGCGTCGGGACTTCGACGACCTCGAGGTTATAGATGTCGGCGAATTCGTCCGCCTCGGTCAAAGCCGTGCCGGTCATGCCGGCCAGCTTCTTGTACATGCGGAAATAATTCTGGAAGGTGATCGAGGCGAGCGTCTGGTTCTCGGGCTGGATGCGGACGTGCTCCTTGGCCTCCAGCGCCTGGTGCAGGCCATCCGAATAGCGGCGGCCCGGCATCATGCGGCCGGTGAACTCGTCGATGATGACCACCTCGTTGTCCTTGACGATGTAGTCGCGATCGCGCTGGAACAGCTTGTGCGCCCGAAGCGCCTGGTTGAGGTGGTGAACGACCGAGACGTTCTCGACGTCGTAGAGCGAGCCGCCCTTGAGCAGACCCGCCACCTTGAGCCGCTCCTCCATCCGCTCGGTGCCGATCTCCGTGAGGATCGCCGTGCGTTGCTTCTCGTCGACCTCGAAGTCTTCGTCGGCGATGCTGGGAATGAAGGTGTCGATGGTGTTGTAAAAATCCGAGCGGTCCTCGAGCGGGCCGGAGATGATCAGCGGCGTGCGCGCCTCATCGATCAGGATCGAGTCCACTTCGTCGACGATGGCGTAGTAGTGGCCGCGCTGCACCATCTGCGCCTTCTCGTACTTCATGTTATCGCGCAGATAGTCGAAGCCGAGCTCGTTGTTGGTGCCGTAGGTGATGTCCGAGGCGTAGGCCACGCGACGCTCGTCGTCGGAGAGACCATGGACGATGACGCCGACCGTCAGCCCGAGGAAGCGGTAGACGCGGCCCATCCACTCGGAGTCACGGCTGGCGAGATAGTCGTTGACGGTGACGACGTGGACACCCTTGCCGGGCAGCGCGTTGAGATAGACGGCGAGCGTCGCCACCAGCGTCTTGCCCTCGCCGGTCTTCATCTCGGCGATGTCGCCGTCGTTGAGCACCATGCCGCCGATCAGCTGGACGTCGAAGTGGCGCTGGCCGAGGGCCCGCTTGGCCGCTTCGCGCACAACCGCGAAGGCCGGGACCAGCAGCGTGTCGAGATCGGCGCCTGCCGCCAGTTGCGCGCGGAACTCCACGGTCTTGCCGGCCAGCGCCTCATCGGACAGCGCCGCCATCTCCGCCTCGAGCGCCCCGACTGCCTGCACGGCGGGTCGGTAGGAGCGGATGCGGCGATCGTTCGCCGAACCGAAAATCTTGCGTGCTAATCCGCCGAGGCCGACCATGGCAGCCCATCCCTTCGATCAGAATTCCGTATGCGTGTGCGGGACGGGAAGCGGCACCCGGCGTTTGGTTCCGGGCCAACCGTTCGCCCGACCTGCCGAGCCACGCTCCATCTATGGCGGGGTCGGGGATATGTCAACGCTGGCCCCACCCGGATGGCCGGAATCGGCGCTTCCCGCGCCACCAGGCCGATCGTCGCGTCGACGGTCGCCGGGAAGCATTTTTGGCGGGCGTTTTTCGTCGACATCACCACGGAGAATTTGCCGCAACGCGCCGAGCGCGCTATAGGGCTGCCATCACGGTGCCGGCCCGAACTCCCGGGTGCCGGACCGAAGACAGGATCGTCCCGATGAACTTTGCTCCCGCCGCCGGCGCTCGCGGTCGCCTCGGTCTTCTTGCCGCCGCCCTTCTCGCGCTGCCGCTTTGTGTGCTGCCGGCCTCCGCCGACGACGTCGTGGCCCGCGTCAACGGCAAGGATATTACCGCCTCCGAAGTCCAGATGGCCTCCGACGTGTTCAGCGAGCAGCTCGCCCAGATCCCTGAGGCGCAGCGCCGCTCGATGGTGGTCGAGACGCTGGTCGACATGCACGTCATGGCCGAGGCCGCCCGCGCCGCCGGCATCGCCGACAGCCCGAAATACAAGGCCCGCATGACCTTCCTCGAGGCGCAGGCGCTGCGCAACACCTACGTCGAGGACGAACTGCAGTCGAAGATCACCGATGCCGACGTCAAGGCCCGCTACGAGAAGGACATCACCGGCTACGTCGCCCCCGAGGAAGTCCACGCCCGTCACATCCTCGTGAAGACCGAGGACGAGGCCAATGCCGTCCTGAAGCAGCTCGCCGACGGCGGCAACTTCGAAGCCATCGCCAAGGAAAAGTCCGAGGACCCCGGGTCCAAGGTGAATGGCGGCGATCTCGGCTTCTTCGCCAAGGGCCAGATGGTGCCAGAGTTCGAAGCCGAAGCCTTCGCGCTGAAGCCCGGCGAGACGTCGACCAAGCCCGTCAAGACCCAGTTCGGCTACCACATCATCAAGGTCGAGGAACGTCGCGCCCAGCCGGTGCCGACCCTCGATCAGGTGCGCGGGCAGGTGCTTCAGATGGTGCAGCGCGACAAGTACCAGGAAACGCTCGCCAAGATGCGCAGCGAGGCGAAGGTCGAGATCCTGACGCCGGCCGCCGCGCCGGCCGATCCCGCTGCCGCCCCGGCTGCGCCGGCTCCCGCCAACTGACGAACGCCCGCCCCGGCCGCCCATCGGCCGGGGTTGTCGACCTCCACGTGAAGGACCGAAGATGTCCGGAACCCTGTCCCCGCTCGCCCCGAAGTCCCACCCCGAGCTGCCGGCCCTCGACGGCGTGCGCTTTGCGACCGCCGCCGCCGGCATCAAATACCGGGGCCGCACCGACGTGCTGCTGGTCTCCCTCGACGAGGGGACCGAGGTGGCCGGTGTTTTCACCACCTCGAAGTGCCCATCGGCGCCGGTCGACTGGTGTCGCGCCAATCTCGGCGGCGGCCGGGCGCGAGCGTTGATGGTCAACTCCGGCAACGCCAACGCCTTCACCGGCAAGAAAGGTCGCGAGACGGTCGACGCCTCCGCGGCCTATGTCGCGGCGGCCCTCGGCGTGCCGGCCGGTCAGGTGTTCCTCGCCTCGACCGGCGTCATCGGCGAGCCGCTCGATCCCAACAAGTTCGAGGCGGTGCTCGGCGACCTGTCCGCTCGCCTCGTTGCGACGCCGTGGATCGACGCCGCCCGCGCCATCATGACCACCGACACCTTCCCGAAGGTGGTCACCGCCACCGTCGATCTCGGTGGCGTTCCGGTCACCATCAACGGCATGGCCAAGGGCGCCGGCATGATCGCGCCTGATATGGCGACCATGTTGTCCTTCATCTTCACCGATGCGCCGCTCGCCGCGCCGGTGTTGCAGGACCTCATCAGCAAGGGCGTCCGGCAGTCGTTCAATTCGATCACCGTCGACAGCGACACGTCCACATCCGACACGCTGCTGCTGTTTGCCACCGGCAAGGCCCGTGGCGCGCCCCGCATCACCGAGGCGGCCGATCCGCGTCTTGCCGCCTTCCGCGCCGCTCTCGACGGCCTGCTCACCGACCTCGCCCAGATGGTGGTGCGCGACGGCGAGGGGGCCCGCAAGTTCATCGAAGTCAACGTCACCGGCGCCGTCGACGATGCCTCGGCAAAACGCATCGCCTTCTCCATCGCCAACTCGCCGCTGGTCAAGACCGCCGTGGCCGGCGAAGACGCCAATTGGGGCCGCGTCGTCATGGCAGTCGGCAAGGCCGGCGAGCCGGCCGACCGCGACCGCCTCGCCATCTACTTTGGCGGCATCCGCGTCGCCGTCAACGGCGAGCGCGACCCGGACTATTCCGAGGACGCCGCCTCGGCGGCGATGCGCAAGGACGAGATCGTCATTCGTGCCGACATCGGCCTCGGCGAGGGGCGCGCCACCGTCTGGACCTGCGACCTCACCAAGGAATATGTCGCCATCAACGGCGACTATCGCAGCTGATTAAGCCGCCTCCGGAGGGTCGCCGATGAAGATGGTGCTGGTCGTTGCCTGCGCGCTGATCGACGCCGACGGGCGCATCCTCCTGGCGCAACGGCCGGAAGGCAAGGCGCTGGCTGGCCTGTGGGAATTTCCCGGCGGCAAGCTCGAGGTCGGCGAACGGCCGGAGGACGCGCTGATCCGCGAACTCGCCGAGGAACTCGGCATCACCGTCAAGCCCGCCTGCCTGGCACCGCTCACCTTCGCCAGCCACGCCTACGACGACTTCCACCTGCTGATGCCGCTCTACGTCTGTCGCCGCTGGGACGGCGACGTGTCCGGCCGCGAAGGACAGGCGCTCGCCTGGGTGCGGCCGGGAAAGCTGCGCGACTATCCGATGCCGCCGGCCGATGGCCCGCTGATCCCCCACCTCCTCGACCTTCTGTCGCCGCTTTCCACCGGCTCTTTGTAACCGCCATACACGAAATCATTACACTTTCGCGGCAAAGATAGAGGCTGCGCACTCGGTCAACGGCACCGCCGCCTGATCATCGATTTCCGGAAAAGCAAGGGGCGACGGCATGACGGAGAAGCGTCAGGAACAGCGGCAGCGCCGGCCCGACGCTTTCCTGCGCGACACCAAAGGCGCCACCGCCATTGAGTACGGCATCATCTTGATGATGATCGGCTTGGCGCTGCTCGGCATGATGTCGCTGACCGACGTCACCAACCGGATCAGCAATACGTTCTACACCGTCGCCAACACGATGTCGGGCTGACGGATCAACCGACGTCCGTCGGCCGCGGCGCTTTCAGCGCGTCGGCCAGTCGCATGGTGGCGCTGCCGGGCTTGAGCGGCTTCGGCTGGCTGTCGTGCGGCGCCCAGCCCGACAGCGAAACGAGCGACAGGCTCGCCCGGACACGCCCGTCCGGATCCGCGAACATCTCCTGATACGCCGCCGCGACCTCGGCCAGCAGCACCGGCCCGGTGAGACCACGCTGGCGGTCGGTCAACACGCTGGTCGCTCCCATCGCCTTGAGATCGTCCATCAGGGCAAAGGCATTGGCATAGCGCAGCGTCAATCGGTCCTGGTCGGTCACCGGCAGCGCGAAGCCGGCCCGCTGCAACAGCCCGCCGAGATCGCGCACCTCGGCCATCGGCGCGACGCGCGGCGAAACACCGCCCGACCGCTGGCTCTCCGCCATCAGGAAGGCTTGCCGCAGCTCGGTCAACGTATCGCCGCCGGCCAGCACGCCAAGGAACAGGCCGTCCGGCCTCAACACCCGCCGCGCCTCGATCAGCGCGCCCGGCAGATCATTGGCGAACTGCAGGGCCAGCGAGGAGATGACGAGATCGAAAGCGCCGTTTGAAAACGGCAGTGCCTCGTCGTCGATCACCACGGCGCCGCCGCCGTCAATGCCTGGACCGAGCAGGTCGGCGCGCAGCACGTCATCAACTCGGCCGGCGCCGATCTTGGCCGCCAGCGTGCCGGTCGGGTCGCCGACCACCAGCGCCCGCGAGAAGCGGCGGTCGACGGCGGCGAGCCGGTCGGCGAGGTCGTCGGCAGCCAGCGTCAGCAGAAAATCGGCGCCCGGCCGCCGGTCGGCGAGCGCCCGCGCCCGGCGGCGAGCAAGAAGGGGGCGGTCGAAGATCACGGGCGTCATCGGCGGGCATCCGGTCCTGATTGATCGGCTTTGGCCGCGCAGCGGCGAAACCGTGATAGGCGGCGGCGGGCGAGGCGTCAAATCCGGGGACGCGGTCCTGCAACCCCTAGGCGCACACCGCAGTCCATGCTTAACTTTCACGGCAACCTCTCGGACGCGCCATGGCCGCCCAATCCGACCTCTGGCTTCCGCTTGCCGCCGACGCGCCACGCCGACGGATGGTGACGATTGGCGCCGTTGTGACGGCCGGGCGGCTCGTTCGCGCGGCCTGCGGCGGGGTCGCCGACCTCGTGCTGCCGCCCGCCTGCCCGGTCTGTCACGCCCGTCTCGGCAGCCCCGGCGGTCTCTGTACCGCGTGCTGGCAGACCGTGCGCTTCCTCGAACGCCCCTGGTGCGAGCGGCTCGGCACGCCGCTTCCCATCGATCTCGGCCCCGGCATACTGTCGGCCGCCGCCGTTGCCGATCCGCCGGCCTTTGCCCGCGCCCGCTCGGCCGTCTCCTACGAGGGGCCGGTGCCCGACCTCGTCCATGCCCTCAAGTACGCCGACCGCACCGATCTCGCGCCAATGCTTGGCGCCTGGATGGCACGGGCCGCCCACGAACTGATCGCCGACGCGGACATGCTGGTGCCAGTGCCGCTGCACTGGACGCGCCTCGCCGGTCGCCGCTTCAACCAGGCGGTTCTGCTGGCCCGCCAGGTGGGTCGGCTCACCGGTCTGCCGGTTGCAAGCCGCCTCCTCGTCCGCACCCGCCGGACGCCACCGCAGGTCGGGCTCGGCCGCGACGAGCGGCAACGCAACATGCGCAGCGCCTTCGTCGTACCCGACCACCGAAAGGCCGATGTCGCCGGCCGCCGACCGGTTCTCGTTGACGACGTGCTGACCACCGGCGCCACGCTGGAAGCCGCCACTCGCACGCTGCTCGCCGCCGGTGCCATTGCCGTCGACGTGTTGACACTCGCTCGAGTTGTGGCGCCCCGCTGAGGTGCGCTATAGAATCGCGTCAGCAACGCTCATCCGAGGAGGTCCGCCATGGTTCCGGTCACCATCTATACCCGCGAGGACTGCGGCTACTGCTTCAGGGCCAAGACGCTCCTGACCAAGAAGGGCGTCGCCTTCACCGAGATCGATGCTGGCAGCGACCGCGCCCTCAAGGCGGAAATGGTACAACGGTCCGGCGCCACCACCTTCCCGCAGATCTTTCTCGGCGACACCCATATCGGTGGTTGCGATGACCTTTACGCACTCGAAGGCAAGGGGCGGCTCGACGCCCTTCTGGCAGGCTGAGGAGGAAAGATGACTCGCCCGCTCTGCGTCGCCGCCGTCCAGCTCCGGTCAGGCCGCGATCCCCTGAAGAACCTCATCGAGGTGGAGGCGCTGATCCGCGACGCCGCCGGTGCCGGTGCCACCTATGTCCAGACGCCGGAGATGACCAACATCATCGAACGGGACCGGTCCGACATGCTGGGGCACCTTGACACCGAGGCGCAGGACCCCTTCGTCGCCCGCGGGGCTGTGCTCGCCCGCGAGCTCGGCATCACGCTGCATTTCGGCTCGCTGGCCATCCGCCGCGACGACGGCCGGATCGCCAACCGTGCCTATGTCTTCGGCCCCTCGGGCGACCTTCTCGCCCGCTATGACAAGATCCACATGTTCGACGTCGATCTGCCCTATGGCGAGACCTGGCGCGAGAGCGCCGCCTACACGCCGGGCGAAAGCGCCATCGTCGTGGAAGCGGCCGGAACACGGATCGGTCTCGCCATCTGCTACGACCTGCGCTTTCCCCAGCTGTTCCGCGCCTACGGCCACGCCGGCGTCGAGATCATGGGCGCCCCCGCCGCCTTCACCCGCCAGACCGGCGAAGCGCACTGGCACGTGCTGCAACGCGCCCGCGCCATCGAAAACGGCTGCTTCATGGTGTCGGCTGCTCAGGGCGGCACGCATGAGGACGGCCGCGAAACCTACGGCCACTCGCTGGTCATCGGCCCCTGGGGCAAGGTGATCGCCGAGGCCGACCACGCCAATCCCGGCATCGTCATCGCCGACATCGATCTCGATGAGGTGGAACTCACCCGCGCCCGCATTCCCTCACTCGAGAACGAGCGCCGCTTCACGCTGGCCGAATAGCGAAGGCGATCAAGGTTCGATCTGGATCGGCGTGCCGTCTGGCACCCGAGACCAGATGTCGCGCATCTCGGCGTTGGTGACGGCAATGCAGCCGTCGGTCCAATCCAGAAGCCGATGGACGGGGCCGAGCCACCCCCAGCCGTTGGGCAATCCGTGGATCATGATGTTGCTGCCCGGTACAACACCTCGTCTGCTGGCGTCAGAGATGGCATGGGCGTCCGGATAGGAGATGTGAAGGCTGAGGTGATAGGCTGATCGGGCATTGCGCCAATCGATCTTGTAAAGCCCTTCCGGGGTCCGCCCGTCCCCCTCCTGTCGCTTACTCCCCTCGTCTCCAGCCGCGCCGAGCGCTATCCGGAAGATCGAGATCGGCTGGCCATCCTTGAAAAGCGACAGGGTTCGCTGCGACTTGCGAACCGAGATAAAATCGACTTGCTGTTCCGCGTCCACCATGGGTGGAGGAGAGCCTGAGCCAAAGCGCGCCATCGACTTGTGGTAGAACAATGCGGCAAGTGCCATCAGAACAAGGATACCCAGGAGCCGCTTCATTCTGTTCCCTGCCATTTCGGTATCGACCCAACCACGGCCATAACCATCGCGCGAAAGACTTGTACATCCTGGACAAGGGTATCATGCGCGGGCATGGGAAGCAGTCGAGGCGTCCTTCATCTTGCCAGAGCAAAAAAGCAGCGCCAGACTTGCGGTGAACGCTTTGGCGCGCCATGTTGAAAATCATGATCCGCTATTCGCTCGTCTGTTCCAACGCTCATGAGTTCGAGGGATGGTTCCGCTCCTCGGAGGATTTTGACGTCCAGTCGTCGGCCGGCCTCTGTGCCTGTCCGGATTGCGGTTCGACGTCGGTCGCCAAGGCGCTGATGAGGCCGAACGTCACGACGTCGGAAATGAGGGCGGTCGCCCCGGTCGTCGCCGAGGACAAGCCATCGGTCACCGTTCCGCCAGAGGCGCGCGAATTCCTCGAGAAGCTGAAAGAGATCAAGGCCGCGCTGCTCGACGGGTCCGAGAACGTCGGCAAGCGGTTTGCCGAGGAGGCGCGGCGCATCCACTTTGGCGAAGCGCCAATCCGCGCCGTGCACGGCGAAGCCACCGAGGAAGACGCCCGCGCCCTGATGGAGGAAGGCGTCGACATCCTGCCGCTGCCTGTCCTGCCCGGCGAGCGGAACTGAACTCAACCCTTCGGGCGAGCGGCGAGAACCATGTAGTTGACGTCGGTGTCGTCGCTTTCCTTCCAGGAAAAGCGGAGCGGATCGAAGACGATGCCGCGCCGGTCGAGCAGCGTCAGGCCGGCATCCTGCAGCGGGGCCTCCAGCTCCTCCGGCTTGACGAACTTCTTCCAGTCATGGGTGCCGCGCGGCAACCAGCGCAGCACGTATTCGGCGCCGACCACGGCGAGGCTGAGCGCCTTCAGCGTGCGATTGAGCGTGGCGGCGATCACCAGGCCGCCGGGCTTCACGAGGTCGGCCGTCGTGGCAAGGAAGGCGGGCACGTCGCTGACGTGCTCGACCACCTCAAGCGCCAGCACCACATCGAAGCGATCGCCGGCCGCCAGAACCTCCTCGGCCGTGGTCGCGCGATAGTCGATGCTCACGCCGGTCTCGGCGGCATGCAGGCGGGCCACCTCGATGTTGACCGGCGACGGATCAATGCCGGTGACGGTGGCGCCGAGCCGGGCCATCGGCTCGGAAACCAGACCGCCGCCGCAACCGATGTCAAGGAACGTCAGGCCGGTAAATGCGTCGGCGGCGCGTGTCTCGCGGTCAAAATGCCGGGACACCTCCCGTTTGATGTAGCCGAGCCGGGCCGGGCTGAACCGATGCAGCGGCTTGAACTTGCCGTTCGGATCCCACCATTCCCGGGCCATCGCCGAGAAGCGGTCGACTTCGGCCTGGTCGACGCTGTCACGCTTGATGTCGGTCATGGGTTTCTCCGCGTCGCCGCCAGGATCGGGGCAGTCATCGACTTTTCGAGCCGGTCGGTTGCCAAGTCAACCCTGGAGCAGCCGCTCGAATCCTGGTCATAAGCGAAAAGACGCATTTCCCGCACCACTCTGAAGCGCTTCACTAGGGCAGACAACCGTTGGAGGTTCCCATGCCGCTTCATCCCGAAATTGCTGCCGACCTGGCGGCCGCTGCCGCGCTTGGCGAGCCGCCCCTCAAGGACCTGTCGGCGCAAGCCGGCCGCGCCCGCGCCGAGGCGGGGCCACGCGCCACCGGGGCACCGGTGAAGGCGGTTGAGACGATCGCCATTCCCGTGAAGGACGGCAGCATCGCGGCCCGTCTCTACCGACCGTTCGGCGACGGCGCTCCCCTGCCCGGCATCGTCTATCTCCATGGCGGTGGCTGGGTGCTGTGCTCGCTCGACACCCATGACAACATCTGCCGCAATCTCGCCGCCAGCGTCGGCGCCGTCGTCGTGTCGATCGACTATCGCATGGCGCCCGAGCACCGCTTCCCGGTGGCGACCGACGACTGCCTTGCTGCCATCCGCTGGGTGGCCGCCCACGCCAAAGGTCTTGGCATCGACCAGGCCAAGCTGATCGTCGGCGGTGACAGCGCCGGCGGCAACCTTGCCGCCGTCACCGCGCTGCGCATCCGTGACGAAGGCGGCCCGACGCTCGCCGGCCAGATGCTGATTTATCCGGTGACCGACGACATCGCCGCCGGCCACCCGTCCTATACGGAATTCGCCGACGGTTTCGGCCTTACCGCCGACGACATGGTCTGGTTCTGGGACCACTACGTGCCCGCCCCGGCTGAGCGCCGCCATCCGCATGCCAGCCCGCTGCGTGCCGACAGCCTCGCCGGCCTGCCACCGACGCTGCTGCTGACGGCCGGCTGCGACGTGCTGCGCGACGAGGGGGAAGCCTATGCTGGCCGCCTCGCCGCTGCAGGCGTCACGCTCGATTTCCGCCGTTACGAGGGCCTCCACCACGGCTGCGCCGGTGACTACGGTCGCCTTCAGGCCGTCGCCCCCTTCTTCGAGCACCTCGTCACCTGGGCCCGGGCGATTTTTCGTCTCTAGCCCCCCCACTGCCAGGCAAAAGCACCCGAAGCGGCGCCCGCGCGGAGCGCGAAAGCCAAAGGCCGGAGGCTTGCCGGCAACTGAGGCCAGAACAAAGCAGAAGCCGCCCCCTGCGGCTTCCGGCGCCAAGCGGCGCCGCGCGGAGCGAGGCTTTCGAGACACGAAGCGTCTCGAAAGACGGAAGCGAAGCGAAAGCCGAGGGCCGGAGGCCCGCCGGCGACTGAGGCCAATAAAGAATAGAACCGGGCAAGCGGCTCCGGCGATTGCCCGAGCGCGCACCTTCCTGTATTGAGGGCGCGGCCCGCGGCTGCCATTCGGCGGCCCGCCTTTTCGCCTCTTGCAACGGGGTTCCCGCCCCTCAGGAAACGACGTCGAAAAATGGCTCGATTGGTGATGAAATTCGGCGGCACCTCCGTCGCCGATCTCGATAGGATCCGCAATGTCGCGGCTCACGTGAAGCGCGAGGTCGACGCCGGCCATCAGGTCGCCGTCGTCGTGTCGGCCATGGCCGGCAAGACCAACGAGCTGGTCGCGCTCTGCCGTGGCGCTTCCTCCCTGCACGACGCCCGCGAATACGACGTCGTCGTCGCATCCGGCGAGCAGATAACCAGCGGCCTGCTGGCCATCACGCTGCAGGCGATGGGTGTTGACGCCCGCTCCTGGCAGGGCTGGCAGCTGCCGATCGCCACCGATGGCGCCCATGGCGCCGCTCGCATCCAGTCGATCGACGGCACCCGCGTCATCGAGCAGATGGAAGCCGGCCGCGTCGCCGTCATCGCCGGCTTCCAGGGCATCGGCCCCGATGGCCGCGTCTCGACGCTCGGCCGCGGCGGTTCCGACACCTCGGCCGTCGCCGTGGCGGCGGCGGTAAAGGCCGACCGCTGCGACATCTACACCGATGTCGACGGCGTCTACACCACCGACCCACGCGTCGTGCCCAAGGCCCGCCGTCTCGACAAGGTCTCCTTCGAGGAGATGCTGGAGATGGCCTCCCTCGGCTCCAAGGTGCTGCAGGTGCGCTCCGTCGAGCTTGCCATGGTCCACAAGGTGCGCACCTTCGTGCGATCCTCCTTCGAGGACCCCACCAACCCCAAGACCATGCCGAACGGCGACCCGTTCGGAACGCTCATTTGCGATGAGGACGAGATCGTGGAACAGGAAGTCGTCACCGGTATCGCCTACTC
>JAGSYU010000008.1 GCA_018262575.1 Pseudomonadota bacterium
GGCCTTCTTGCCGTTGTCGGTGAACTCGATCTGCTTGTCCGGCCCCTCGATGCGCTCCTGGATCCACGCCTTCTCCTCGGGCGAGGAGATGTGCATGAACTCGTAGCCGATGGTGCCGCAGTAGGTGCGCTTCAAGATGTCGATCATCTGCCGCACGGTGGCATATTCGAGACCGAGCACGTGGTCGATGAAGATCGGCCGATCCATGTCGGCCTCGGTGAAGCCATAGCTCGCCGGGTGCAGCTCTTCATGGTCGAGCTTGCGGGCGACGCCGATCGGGTCGAGGTCGGCATGCAGGTGGCCGCGCATGCGATAGGCGCGGATCATCATGATGGCGCGCACCGAATCGAGCGTCGCCTGCCTCAGCTCTTCGGCAGTGATGCCGACCGGCTGCGCCTTGGCTTCGATCTTCTTCTCGAGGACCTTGGTGGTCTCCGGCCAGTTTCCGTCAAGGGCGGACACCAGTTCGCCGTTGACCTTCGGCGGCCAGTCGGGCCGCGACCAGCTGGCGCCCTGCGCGCCGCGTGCCGCGTCGGGCTCCGAAACGGCGCCGAAGAACGCGCGCCACTCAGGGTCGACCGAGGCGGGGTCGGCGAGGTAGCGGGCCTCGAGCGCCTCGATGTAGGCGGCGTTGCCGCCATAGAGGAACGAGGTTCCGGCGAAAGCGTCGTTATCGTTCTGCCGTGCCATGTGCGTTTCGGAGCCGTCCGCTCCGTCCTCGCGTTCTCGGAGGAACCCGCAGAGGCGGCTGGGCCAGCCTCCGCGGGATTCCATTTGGCTGGAAAGCAGGCCTCAGCCCTTCAGGCGCTCGGCGAGCGTGCGGCCAAGCTGGGCCGGCGATGGCGACACGATGATGCCGGCCGCCTGCATGGCGGCGATCTTGTCATCGGCCCCGCCCTTGCCGCCGGAGATCACAGCGCCGGCATGGCCCATGGTACGGCCAGGCGGTGCCGTGCGGCCGGCGATGAACCCGACCGTCGGCTTCATGCGACCGCGCTTTGCCTCATCCTTGAGGAACTGCGCCGCCGCCTCCTCGGCCGAACCGCCGATTTCGCCGATCATGACGATCGACGTCGTCTCGGGATCGGCAAGGAACAACTCCAGAATGTCGATGAACTCGGTGCCCTTTACCGGATCGCCGCCGATGCCGACGGCCGTTGTCTGGCCGAGGCCCTCGTTCGTCGTCTGGAACACGGCTTCGTAGGTAAGAGTTCCCGACCGCGAGACAATACCGACCGAACCGCGTCGGAAGATGGAACCCGGCATGATGCCGATCTTGCACTCGCCGGGGGTCAGCACGCCGGGGCAATTGGGTCCGAGAAGGCGCGACGCCGAACGATCGAGCCGCGCCTTGACCTTCACCATGTCGAGCACCGGGATGCCCTCGGTGATGGTGACGATCAGCGGCACCTCGGCGTCGATCGCTTCGATGATCGAGGCACCCGCGGCCTTCGGCGGCACATAGACGACGGAGGCGTTGGCGCCGGTCTTCTCCCGCGCCTCGGCGACAGTGTCGAACACCGGCAGCACCGCCTTTGACCCGTCGGGCAGCGTGCCTTCCCAGGTGCTCCCCCCCTTGCCGGGGGTGACACCGGCAACCATCTTGGTGCCGAAATAGGCGAGCGCCTGCTCGGTGTGGAAGGTGCCGGTCTTGCCGGTCAGGCCCTGGACGATGACCTTGGTGTCCTTGTTGACGAGGATGGACATCGCGTCAGACTCCCTTCACGGCGGCGACGATCTTGCGGGCGGCATCGTCAAGATCATCGGCGGCGATGACGTCGAGGCCGCTGTTGGCAATGATCTTCTTGCCGAGAGCAACGTTGGTCCCCTCGAGACGAACGACCAGCGGCACCTTGAGGCCGACCTCACGCACGGCGGCGATGACGCCTTCGGCGATGACGTCGCATTTCATGATACCGCCGAAGATGTTGATCAGGATGCCTTTCACGGCAGGATCGGCGGTGATGATCTTGAAGGCCGCCGTCACCTTCTCGCGGGACGCGCCGCCGCCGACGTCAAGGAAGTTGGCCGGCTCGGCGCCGTAGAGCTTGATGATGTCCATGGTCGCCATGGCCAGGCCCGCGCCGTTGACCATGCAACCGATGTTGCCGGACAGCGCCACATAGGCAAGGTCGTGCCGATGCGCCTCGATCTCCTTCTCGTCTTCCTCGCTGAGGTCGCGCAGCGCCTCGACGTCCGGATGGCGGAACAGAGCGTTGCCGTCGAAGGACATCTTGGCGTCAAGAACGCGCAAGTGGCCATCCTTCAGGACGATCAGCGGGTTGACCTCGAGCAGGCTCATGTCCTTTTCAAGGAAGGACCGATAGAGGAGCGGGAACAATGCCTGGGCGTCCTGTGCCGCGGCGCCGTCGAGCTTCAGGGCGGCATCGATGGCCGCGACGTCGGCGGTGGTGACGCCAGCCTCCGGATCGATGGCGACGGTGACGATCTTGTCCGGCGTATCGTGGGCGACGGTCTCGATGTCCATGCCACCTTCGGTCGAAACGACGAAGGCGACGCGACCGACCGACCGGTCGACGAGCAGCGAACAGTAGAGCTCGCGGGCAATGTCGGCGCCGTCTTCGACGTAGAGACGATTCACCTGCTTGCCGGCCGGGCCGGTCTGCTTGGTGACGAGCGTCGAGCCCAGCATCTCACGCGCAAACTTCACAACCTCGTCCACCGAGCGGGCGAGGCGAACGCCGCCCTTGTCACCGGCGGAAGCCTCCTTGAACCGACCCTTGCCACGGCCGCCAGCATGGATCTGGCTTTTCACGACCCAAAGCGGGCCAGGTAGGGATCGGGCAGCCGCCTCCGCCTCATCGGCGGAAAAGACGGGTACACCAGCGGCGACAGGCGCGCCGAACCCCTTGAGCAGGGCCTTTGCCTGGTATTCGTGGATGTTCATCCGGACGTCCTTGGCTTGGAAGTGGAAAAGAGACGGACTGAGGGAAAATGCGGATGGATGCGATGGAGACGAAAAGGCCGGGTCGCCCGGAGGCGCCCGGCCAATGGTGTCAGTGATCAGGCCAGCGCCGGAGCGATGGTCTTGCAGGCTTCGATCAGACCCTTGACCGAGGCAACCGACTTCTCGAAGCCGGCCTTCTCGTCAGCCGACAGCTCGAGATCGACGATCTTCTCGACGCCACCGGCACCGATCATGGCGGGCACGCCGACATAGGTGTCGGTAACGCCGTACTCGCCCTTGAGGTAGGAGGCCACCGGCAGGATGCGCTTCTTGTCCTTGAGGTAGGATTCAGCCATGGCGATGGCCGAGGCGGCCGGGGCGTAGAAGGCCGAGCCGGTCTTCAGGAGGGCAACGATCTCGCCGCCACCCTTGCGGGTACGATCGACGATGGCGTCGAGCTTCTCCTGGGTGGTCCAGCCCATCTTGACCAGTTCGGGCAGCGGCACGCCGCCAACCGTCGAATAGCGGATGAGCGGCACCATGTCGTCACCGTGGCCGCCGAGGGTCATGGCATGGACATCTTCGACCGAGACGCCGAATTCGTCGGACAGGAAATAGCGGAAGCGGGCCGAGTCGAGCACACCGGCCATGCCGACAACCATGTGGGCCGGCAGACCCGAGAACTTCTGCAGCGCCCATACCATGGCATCGAGCGGGTTGGTGATGCAGATCACGAAGGCCTTGGGAGCATACTTGGCGATGCCGGCGCCGACCTGTTCCATGACCTTGAGGTTGATGCCGATGAGGTCGTCGCGGCTCATGCCGGGCTTGCGCGGCACGCCAGCGGTGACGATCACGACGTCGGCGCCTTCGAGCGCCTCATAGCTGTTGGTGCCGGAAAGCTTGGCGTTGAAGCCTTCGACCGGAGCGGTTTCCGCGAGATCCAGAGCCTTGCCCTGGGGCACGCCATCCATGATGTCGAACAGGACGACGTCGCCGAGTTCCTTCTGAGCAGCCAGCAGGGCCAGCGTGCCGCCGATCTGGCCAGCACCAACGAGAGCGATCTTTTTCCGCGCCATTATTTTTTACCTTCCCTTTACGTAAAGGTTAGTTGTTAGATCGAAATCGATCGGCATCGAATTACAATGATCGCAAGTCACGTGCAAGGGAGACTATAGGGAAAAGTCAACTTTTCACGAAGACGCTATCCCTTTGGCAGTCCACTTCTTCATGGAATAGGTGACGTCCGCGTCATGCGGCCATAAGTTGCTGATCTAGATGGCTCGGCCGCCGCCCGGTGCAGCCAGGCCTCCGTTCGCATCTCGACGAGGCGGGACGCTGTGCGGGCGAACTCGAAGGCCTCGTTTCCGTCCGTGGCGCGATAAAGATCCGCCGGCTCGCCGTCGGCCGTCAACACCAGCGCCCGGCCGGCGTCGTAGAGCACGTCGACCAGCGTGATAAAGCGTTTCGCCCGATTGCGCTCGCCGGCAGCGAGGCGCGGCACGCCGGTCACCATCAGCAGATCGAAATGGCGGGCGAGCGCCCGATAGTCGGTCGCGCCAAGCGGCTGATCGCAGAGGTCTTCAAAGGTGAAGCGGGCGCGCCGGCCAGCGGCGCGCGGCACGTGAACCAGCCGGCCCTTGACGCGGAGGTCATGCGCCTCTTCGCCACCCGCTGAAAGGGTGGCCCAAAGACGTTCGGCGGCCACTTCGGTGGCGCGGTCGAGCGGCGAAAGATAGACATCGGCCGCCGACAGTCCCTCGAGCCGATGGTCGATGCCATCCTTGAGATGGACGACGTCGCAGCGCTCTTTCAGGAGATCGACAAAAGGCAGAAAGCTCTGGCGGTTGAGACCATTCCAGTAGAGGCGATCGGGAGCGACGTTGGAGGTGGCAACGAGCGTCAGGCCGAGGTCGAACAGACGACTGAACAGCCGGCCGAGCAGCATGGCGTCGGCAATATCGGTCACCGAGAACTCGTCAAATGAGAGGAGACGTACCTCGTCGGCAAGCTTCCGCGCCACGATTTCGACGGGATCACGCGAGTCACCGGCCGCCATCGCCCGCCGCGCTACGGCGATGGCATCGTGCATATCGGCCATGAAGGCATGAAAATGCTGCCGCCGTTTCTTTTCGACCGGCGCAGCCGCGTGAAAGTGGTCCATCAGCAGCGTCTTGCCGCGTCCGACTCCACCCCAGAGATAGAGGCCACGCGCCGTCGGTGTCGGCCCGACCGGAATGACACCGAGGAGGCGACGACGGCGGCGTGGCACGGCCAGCCGGTCCAGCAGTCGATCCAAGGCGAGGGCCGCCTGCCGTTGGGCGGCATCGACGGCAAGCCGGCCGGCAGCGACCTCGCCATCGAGCCAGAGGACGATCTTGCCTGCCGAGGCCTTCGCCAGCATGCCGGCGGTCAGCCGCGGAAGAACTGCACGCCGCGCTTGCTGACGTCGGTCTGGCCGGAATAGCGGTTGGGGGCCGCAGCATAGAGACGGGCGACCACCGAGCCGGAGGCGTCCTTCAGCAAGACTTCCTTGCCAGCCACGTCCCAGGCGCCGATCGCCTTCAGCTCATCGGATACGCAGCCGCGCGTCGAGGCACGATAGCCGCCGCTCCAGCTGGTGAGATTCATCGACAGCTGGCACGTTTCGCCGGCCGAGGCCAACGTCCAGCCACCGATCAGATCGGGCTTGCGCACTTCCGAGGCCGCGGCGGGGTTGGTCGGGGCGGTCGCCAGGCCCGCCGGTTGGCCCATGGCGACATCGGTCGTCGGCTGCGGCATGACCGGGATCACCGGCGCCGGCAGCGCTTGGCTCGCCACAGGATTGACCGGTTGCGGTGCGAGCGGAGCGATACGCGGCGGCTGCGGCGCATAGCTGCTGCAGGCGGTGAGCGCGAGGACGGACATGACAGAGGCGGTGGCAAGGATGCGCATCAGGTAAGGCTCCCAGGGGGCGAAGAGAAGACGCCGTGGCTCCCGGCGTGATTCTTACAAAGCATTGTGCCCAATGATAGCCGCACAGGTCCTGGAGTGGAACCAAAGGCTGAAAAAACTTGAGAATCGCAACAAATGCTCATCGTCGACGTTGCACGGAAGACGCGAAAGCCGCAAGATGGCTCGGTGTTCGGGCGGGGAGCACGTTGAATGTTGTCCTTTGTGGCGCGTGTGTTGGGGCTGGTGCTGTTTTCCATTGGCGTGGTGTCGCTGATTTCCGACGGTATCTCGTCGATCGCTGCCGACGCGGTGGTGATGACACCGCTATCGGGAAGTCTTTCTCTCATTGCACCCGACTTTGTCGACCGCATCGAGGCGGCGGTGACGCCGCTCATCGGCGAAGCGACCTGGGCCGAATGGGGCCCGGCAGTCCTCGCTTGGCCGACGCTCGCCGTCGCCGGCCTTTTCGGCATCTTCCTGATGCTGGCGGGTGCCCGTCGGACGCCCCGTTCGACGAGAGGCCATGTCGGCTTCCCCTCCTGAAACGGTCGTGCTGGGCATCGACGCTGCCTGGACTGCCGCAAACCCGAGTGGCGTGGCGCTGGCGGCCAAGATCGACGGTGTCTGGCGCCTCGTCACCGTGGCATCTTCCTTCAGCGAATTCATCAAACACATCGGTGGTGGAGAGGCCCCCAGCCCGACGGCGCTGATTGCCGCCGCCACCCGCCTTGCTGGACGGGCACCCGATCTCATTGCAGTGGACATGCCAATGATGGACGCGCCAATCCTGGCGCGCCGGGCCGCCGACAATGCCGTCAACCGAGCCTATGCGGGCCGGGGTGCCGGCACGCATTCACCGACCGGCAGCCGCCCCGGCGCCGTCGGCAGGGCGCTCGAGGCAGAGCTGTCCGTCGTCGGCTATCCGCTGGCCACCCTCGATATCCGACCGCCCTGTCGCATCGAGATCTATCCGCATCCGGCGCTGATCGAACTTCTGGGCACGACCTATCGCCTGCCCTACAAAGCCGGCAACACCGGCAAATACTGGCGCGGCCTGCCGCTCGCCGAGCGGCGCATCCGCCTTTTCAAGGTATGGGCGACCATTGTCGCCGCTCTCGACGGTGTGATGGCTGGCACCGCCGCCCTTCTTCCTCTGCCGCCGACTGATGCGCGTGGCCGACGCCTCAAGGCTTTCGAGGACTGCCTTGATGCTGTCGTCGCCGCGCATGCCGGCGCCATGGCGCTCGACGGCCGGGCGCGACCTTACGGAGACGCGACATCAGCGGTGTGGGTGCCGTTGTCGAACGTGCCGACGACCGTCATCGCTACGCATCGACCGGCAGGTTGAGGCCGGCAAGGCCTGACGACAGCTTGATGATGGAGCCAAAAGCTGGCGGGCATCGAGGTGCAAGCGCCAGCTCCGTCGACTGCAGATGGCATCGCTCCCGACCCGGCTTGCCGGATCGGGAACTGAGCGTCAGACGTCGAGATTGGCGACCGACAGCGCGTTGGTCTGGATGAACTCGCGGCGCGGCTCGACCTCGTCGCCCATCAGGCGCTCAAAGATGTCGTCGGCCTCGACCGCCTCGTTCACCTGCACACGCAACAGCGAACGCGCGTTGGGATCGAGCGTCGTCTCCCACAGCTGTTCGGCGTTCATTTCGCCGAGGCCCTTGTAGCGCTGCATGGTAATGCCCTTGCGACCGGCGCCGTAAACGGCATCGAGCAGCGTCCGCGGACCGCGCACCACGACTTCACTGTCGCGGCGCCGGAGCACGGCCGCCGCGCCATAGATGGCGGCAAGATGCTCGTGGTGGCCGGAGAGCTTGCGCGCATCGGCCGACGACAGCAGTGCCGCGTCGATGATGCTGGTCTCGGTCACGCCGCGCACGGTGCGATGGAAAGCGAGGCTGCCGTCCGGCATAGCTTCGCCCGTCCAGCCCTTCTCGAACTCATCGGCGATGAAATCGAGCCGGACGGCCACGTTGTCGGCGGCGGTCTGCGCCGCCTCGCGATTGTCGAGGAGACGGGCGTCGAGGGCGCCGGCAATCGCCGCCTGCTCGACGACATTGTGGCTATAACGATGATGCAGCCCATCGATGAGACCGCGCACGGCACGCGCACGGTCGACGATGGCCCGGAGATCCTGCCCGGCGCGCGCCTCGCCGTCGGCGAGTTTCAGGACCGCCTCGTCGAGTCCTTGCGTCACCAGGAAGTCCTCGAGTGCCCGCTCGTCCTTCAGGTATTGCTCGGACTTGCCGCGTGTCACCTTATAAAGCGGCGGCTGGGCGATGTAGATGTGGCCGCGCTCGAGCAGCGCCGGCATCTGCCGGAAGAAGAACGTCAGTAGCAGCGTGCGAATATGGGCGCCGTCGACGTCGGCGTCGGTCATGATGATGATCTTGTGGTAGCGAAGCTTGTTGGCATCGAACTCGTCGACGCCGATCGAGGTCCCGAGCGCGGTGATCAGCGTGCCGATTTCGGCCGATGACAACATCTTGTCGAAGCGCGCCCGCTCCACGTTGAGGATCTTGCCCCTGAGCGGCAGCACCGCCTGAAACTCGCGATTGCGGCCCTGCTTGGCCGAGCCACCGGCCGAATCGCCCTCGACGAGGAACAGTTCGGTGTTGGCCGGATCACGGTCCTGACATTCGGCGAGCTTGCCGGGGAGCGAAGCCATGTCGAGCGCGCCCTTGCGGCGGGTCAGCTCGCGGGCCTTGCGGGCCGCTTCGCGGGCGGCGGCGGCCTCGACCACCTTGCCAACCACGGTGCGAGCCTCGGCCGGATGCTCCTCGAACCAGGTGGAGAAAGCCTCGTTGAGAGCGCCCTCGACAACTGGGCGCACTTCCGACGACACCAGCTTGTCCTTGGTCTGGCTCGAGAACTTCGGATCCGGCACCTTCACCGACAAGACGCAAGTCAGCCCTTCGCGGCAGTCGTCACCGGTCAGGGTCACCTTCTCGCGCTTGGAGATACCGGCGCTCTCGGCATAGCCGGTCACCTGGCGGGTCAGCGCACCGCGGAAGCCGGCGAGATGGGTGCCACCGTCGCGCTGGGGGATGTTGTTGGTGAAGCAGAGCACATTCTCGTGGTAGCTGTCGTTCCACCAGAGCGCGACTTCGACGGTGATGCCGTCCTTCTCGGTCGACACCAGGATCGGCTTCGATAGCGCCGGCTTCTTCGAGCGGTCGAGATAGCGCACGAAGGCTTCAAGCCCGCCCTCGTAGTGCAGTTCCTCGACGCGCGGCTCGACGCCGCGATTGTCTTCAAGCAGGATGCGGACGCCGGAATTCAGGAAGGCCAGCTCGCGCAACCGCCGTTCCAGCGTCGCGAAGTCAAAATCGGTGACACCCTTGAAGGTCTCGTGGCTCGGCATGAAGGTCACTTCAGTGCCCTTCATGCCAACGGAGGGGCCTGTCACGGCGAGCGGAGCATCCGGCACGCCGTTGGAAAAGCTCATTTCATGCACCAGATCGTGGCGCCAGACCTTGAGCCGCAACCAGACCGACAACGCGTTGACCACCGATACGCCGACGCCGTGCAGACCGCCCGACACCTTGTAGGAATTCTGGTCGAACTTTCCGCCGGCATGCAGCTGCGTCATGATGACCTCAGCCGCCGACACGCCCTCTTCCTTGTGGATGTCGGTGGGGATGCCGCGGCCGTTGTCGCGCACCGTGCATGAGCCATCGGCGTTGAGGCGCACCGTCACCAGGTCGGCGTGGCCGGCCAGCGTTTCGTCGATGGAGTTGTCCACGACCTCGTAGACCATGTGGTGCAAGCCCGAGCCGTCGTCGGTGTCGCCGATATACATGCCGGGGCGCTTGCGCACCGCGTCGAGACCCTTCAGCACCTTGATGGATTCGGCGCCGTATTCGTCGGGGTCGTAGGCTGTGGTGTCGGTCATGGAGGCCTTCGTTTCTCGTCTCGGGAGCGTCCCGCCTGAAATGTCATAAAGGCTGGCGGCGACGGCTTCAACCACCCTTGGCAGAAGGGAGAAAGCCATTTCTTTTCAATGGCCTCACGGGATGCACATCCTGCCTGGGCGATGGTGGCCGAACCATGGTCCGGCAATCGGGTGGAAATGCGGCGAATCAGGCTCAAAATTCCAGGAAATCCGGGGCGGCGGCGTCCGGAATCGCGATGATTTCTGCCTCGTTCGAAAAGGACTCGAAGGGGGCGGCCTCTGTGCCGGTCATGAAGGCCTGGACGCCGAGCGCGGCGATGAGGTCGACCAGCGCCCGCCGACGGCGGGCGTCGAGATGGGCAGCCACCTCGTCGAGCAGCAGCACCGGCGGGCTGCCGGTCAGCTCAGTGACCAGCGCCGCCTGGGCAAGCACCAAGCCGGTGAGCAGCGCCTTCTGTTCGCCGGTCGAAGACGCTGAGGCGGGCATGTCCTTTTCGGCATGACGGACCGAGAGGTCGGAGCGGTGGGGGCCGACGAGCGTGCGACCGGCCGCCCGGTCGCGCGAGCGCCCCGCCTTGAGATCAGCCTTCAGCCAATCCTCGACATCGGCCGCCGCCGCACCGTCGAGCGCCGCATCGACGTCGCCGGCAAGCTGGACGGCGGCGCGCGGGAAGGCGCCGTAGCCGTCGGGGCGCGTCTCGATCAGTCGGGCGAGGCAATGCACCGTCTCGCGGCGGGCGGCGGCGATCGCAACGCCGGTGGCGGCGATCTCCATCTCAATTGAGTCGAGCCAGACGACGTCGGCCTCGCGCGCCTCGAGGAGGCGGTTGCGCGCGGCAACCGCCTGTTCGTAGGCCGAAACGCGCCGGCCATGCGTCGGATCGACGGCCAGAACCAGACGATCGAGGAAGCGGCGGCGGTCACCGGCCGGGCCGGCAAACAAGCCGTCCATGGCCGGAACGAGCCAGATAAGACGCACATGATCGGAAAAGCGCTCACTGCCCTTCTGCGGCTCGCCGTCAACGACGAGTCGCCGACCCGGTTCGCCGTGGACGGCACCGGTGCCAATCCGCACGGAACCGAAGGCTCCCTCGACGTCAGCGAGCACCGAAAAGCCGCCGGATCCGCCGAGCCGGGCCATCTCGGCGAGCGTTGCTCGGCGAAAGCCCCGACCGGGGGCGAGCAGCGACAGGGCTTCGAGCACATTGGTCTTTCCGACACCATTCTGGCCGACGAGCACCACAGACCGGCCCGAAAAATCGAGCGCAAGGTCGGCATGGTTGCGGAAATCGACGAGGCGAAGGCGGCTTACGCGCACCTTCGCCTCCGGACGAGACTGGGTCATGGCGCTCCGGCGGCGGCCTACACCCGCATCGGCATCAGCACGTAAAGCGTGGCGCCGTCGCCGTCGTCCTGAATCAGCGTCGGCGAACCGGCATCGGCGAGGTGGAACACCGCCGTTTCGGAGGTCAGCTGGCCGGCGATGTCGAGGAGATAGCGGGCGTTGAAGCCGATCTCGAGCGGCGTGTCGCTGTAGTCGACCATCACTTCCTCAGTGGCGGTGCCCGAGTCCGGATTGACGACAGTCAACATCAGGCGGCCTTCGGCAAGCGCCAGTTTCACCGCACGACCGCGCTCGGACGAGATGGTGGAGACGCGATCGACAGCCTCGGCGAACTCGGCCTTGTCGACCCGGAGTTCCTTGTCATTGCCCTGCGGAATCACCCGGCCGTAGTCGGGGAAGGTGCCGTCGATCAACTTGGAGGTCAGCACCACGTTGCCGACCGTGAGTCGGATCTTGGCGTCCGACAGTTCAACCTTGAGCTCGGCCTTCGGATCCTCGATGAGGCGCTGGATCTCGCCCACCGTCTTCCTGGGCACGATGATGCCGGGCATGCCTTCGGAGCCCTTCGGCGCGGCAATGTCGGCGCGGGCAAGGCGGTGACCGTCGGTGGCAACGGCACGGAACAGCGCACCATCCGGGCCGTCAACGGTATGCATGAAAATACCGTTCAGATAATAGCGGATCTCCTCGTTGGAGATGGCGAACTGCGTCCGGTCGATCAGCCGCTTGAGATCACCGGCCTCCAGCGTGAAGGCATGGCTGAGCTCACCGACGGTGATATCGGGGAAGTCGCTCTCCGGCAGCATCTGCAGCGAAAAGCGCGAGCGGCCGGAGGAAATCGTGAGCGTGGCACCGTCGGCCGAGCCCTCGAGGGAGACCTGGGAGCCCTCGGGCAGCTTGCGCACGATGTCGTAGAACATATGCGCCGGCACCGTGGTCGCACCGGGGCGCTCGACGACAGCCGGCACCGTCTCCTGTGCTTCAAGGTCGAGGTCAGTCGCCTTCAGCTTGAGCTGGCCATCGTCGGTCCGAATCAGGACGTTGGAGAGGATCGGAATGGTATTCCGACGCTCGACGACGCGGTGGACGTGGGTGAGAGAGGCAAGGAGGTGCGACCGCTCCAGCGTAACGCGCATGGAAAAACCCGTCTGTCGTGGCTGCCGCACCGGTCGGCCGCACTGGGTGCGACCGGCGCAGCCTCCGGAAAATCTGGCGCTGAGTACCCGCCGATCAGGCAGACCCTGCCCAATCAAAAAGCGGATGCTCCCGTACATGTCCCAAGCGTTTGCTTGTCGGCTTGATGTTGCGATCAGGCCGGCAAACGCTCTAGGCCGGTCCCCGCCGCCGCCAGAGCGGCGATCGCAGGGAACAGCACATTACGGCAACTACCGATTTCCGCAAGCCGGCAGGCCGGCGACCGAAGGGGTTTTCGCCGCCGTTTTCGTTTCCGGTCCGGTGTCAGGCCTCGAGCATACGCTTCAGGACCTCGATCTCCTGCGTCAACACCTCGTCGCCGCCGAGCAGATCCTCGACCTTGCGCACCGCATGCAACACGGTGGTGTGGTCGCGGCCACCGAACCGACGGCCGATCTCTGGCAGGGAGCGCAGCGTCAGCGACTTGGCCAGGTACATGGCGATCTGGCGCGGCCAGACGATCGAACGAGTCCGGCGTGAGGACAGAAGGTCCTGCTTGGAGACGTTGTAGTGCTTGGAGACGACGCGCTGGATATCCTCGATCTTGATGCGGCGCGTGTCGGTGACGCGGATGAGGTCCTTCAGCGTCGTCTCGGCCATGGCGAGCGACAGCGTAAGGCCGGTCAACTGGTTGTGGCCAGCAAGGCGCGTCACTGCGCCCTCAAGGTCACGGCCCGACGTGGTGACGTTGCGAACGATAAAATCGATGACGTCGTCGGGAACAGAGAAGCTTGGCATGTGCAACGCGGTGAGGGCGATGCGGCGTTCGACGATGGCGCGGCGCAGCGCAGCATCGGGTGCACCGATCTCGATCAGCAGACCGCCGGAGAGACGCGAACGGACGCGCTCGTCCATGGTTTCCAACTCGACCGGCGGCCGGTCGGCGGCGACGATCACCTGCCGGGCGCCATCGATCAGCGTATTCACCGTATGGCAGAATTCCTGCTGGATCTGCTTTCCGTGCAGGAACTGCATATCGTCGATAACCAGCAGATCGATGGTCCGGAGCGCTTCCTTGAAGGCAAGCGCCGACTGGGTCTGCAGCGACTGCACGAAGCGGTACATGAAATGCTCGGCCGTGAGATAGAGCACCCGCATTTCCGGATGCTCGGCCTTGAGGTGATGCGTGAGGCCCTGCAGGAGGTGCGTCTTGCCCTGGCCGACCGAGGAATGGATGTAGAGTGGATTGAACTTGACGCCGGAGGCCGGGCCGTCGGCGACCTGGCGGGCAGCGGCCAGCGCCAGGCGATTGGAGGCGCCTTCGACGAAATTGTCGAAGGTATAGCGCGGATCGAGCGGCGAGGAGATATCGTCAAAAAGCCGAGCCGAAGCGGCGTCAGCCGGACGGGCCGGAGCGGTGGCGCGCAGCATTGGGGTGCTGGCCGTACGCACCACCTCCGGCGCCGCAAAGCGAGCCGGCGTCTCAACTCTGGCCCGCATGGCCGAGCGCACGGACACCTCAACCTTGCGATAGGCCGCACCTTCAGCCTGCCAGAGGCCGGCAAGCTTGTCGCGGTAGTGGGTGGAGATCCAGGTCTTCAGGAAGCGACTCGGCACCGAGAGCCAGACGGTGCCGCCCTCGATCTGCTCGACATTCATGCCAGCGAACCAGCAGGAGAACACCTCGTCGCCGAGATCGGCCTTGAGGCGGCCACGAACGCGCGCCCAGGCATCGGCATGATCAAGTGCCGCTCCGGCGACGCCGCAGGCTTCCGCTTCCAACATATCTCGGCCTCCATCCATAATCTTCTGTCCGCCAGGTCTTCCATCCGAAGGACGCTTCCGCCAGGAGCTCCCTTCGCCGGCCGTCCGAAAACAGGCTCCGGACCGACCATCTTCTCCTTACCGGCCGGGGCGACAGCCTCTGGGAACACCCATCTGCCATCGTCCCGTCGGCGGGATTAAAGCACCTTTCCCTTGCGAGGAAGGCACCTTTATGATTTTGCCCGCCGCAAGGCCGACAACAACACTCATGACGGGCAGAGCCCGTCATCTACCGGAGCCGCAGCTTCCGGACCTCAGCTTGTGGTCAGTGTGACAGGTATCCCGATCTGCGCGCACCGTGTCGACCGGAAGGCCGCTTCTGTCCAACGCATCGGTTCAACTCTGGATCCAGGGCAGACCGCTCGCCTTCCAGCCATCGACACAGCCCCTGTGCCGATCCGGACCGAGCGCACCCTCGAAACCGCCTGTCACGTTGAAGGCCCGCGCAAACCCGCTGGCCGTCGCCGCGGTCGCCGCAGATCGACTGCGCGCTCCCGACCGGCAAATGAAATAGAGCGAGGCATCGGCGCCGACACCGAGGTCAGCGAGCGCCTCCGCGAGTTCGTCGATGAAGGCAGCGTTTACGGCCATGTCCGGAAACCGCTGCCACTCGACGAGCAACACCCGCTTGCCGATGCTCCCGAGATCGGGAAGACCGACGAAGTTCCATTCGGCCACCGTCCGGACATCGACCAGCACGGTCGAGGCATCAGCGACCAGTGCGTCCCAAGTCTCGGGCGCACCGACGTCTCCCGAATAACCCGGACCTTCGTCGAATGCCCCCGCAACCAAGATCGCCCCACCACTTCAAGATAAATTCTGTAGAAAAGACAAAACAATCCCGCGCGCAGAATGCGCACACGATACGAATTACCTTTCCAGGATTGGGTTGGCTACTTTGCCTCGGTTATCACACTTAAAGAATTACCGACGGCTAGCCCCCTGCTTTAGTTCAATTTCGCAAGCGAGTTCTTGGCTCGCCCCCATCAACTTGGGTGACCATACACAGGCCCCAAGGGGGGAGCAAGAGCCGAATCTTCCTATGTCGTTAACCCGCTTTTTACCGGGGCGGACGCCTCCGGAAGGACGATCGGTGAACCCTAGGGGATTCAAAGATTTGCGACCACCCATCCGGCCAAACCCCATTTGGTCGTACGCCAACCGCTCGGCCATTCCTTAGCCGCGTTTTTGTTTCCGCCACCCCAGATTCACTGCCGCCTAAAGCCGACGTATGACCAAGCGTTTGTTTTTGAATGATAAAATCTGTCACCCGACTCCAGGCCGCCGCTGGCTCCCACTCAGGCCGCGCGAGCCGGAAAAGCAAAAGGGTCCGGCTTTAAGCCGGACCCCAAAACAATCATTTTGTCGCAACAAGAGTCGCACCGGCGCCATGCGGCGTCGGATATCAGGCGCTGATCGACTTCAGGCGAGCCGCCAGGCGCGATACCTTGCGCGAGGCCGTGTTCTTGTGAACGATGCCCTTGGTGGCCGCCCGCATGATCTCCGGCTCGACAACCTTGAAGGCCTCGACGGCAGCGGTCTTGTCGCCGGAAGCGACAGCTTCCTCGAACTTGCGGACGTAGGACCGCATGCGACTGCGACGGGCCTTGTTGACTTCAGTGCGAGCCGCAATCTTGCGAGTCGCCTTCTTGGCCGAAGACGTATTGGCCATTATCGAGCCTTTCTCTCTCCCGGCGGTGCCGAGACTTGTTGTTGAGCCGCCGCGGCTGCCGGACCCGGCCACACGGACGACATAAAACCATCAGGCGGCCGACGACCGCCGGTCACCGTCCTTGGGGCGGGCTTATAGACGGAGAAGCGTCCGCCGTCAACGCCGTCAGCACTGGCAGGACTGACAAAAGAAGGTCGAGCGCCCAGCCTGCCGGATCCGCGCCACCGCTCCGCCACAGCCAGGCCGCCGGCAAGGCTCGCCCTCACGATCATAGACGGCGAAGCGGTGCTGGAAATAACCGAGCGTACCATCGGTGCGCATATGGTCGCGCAAAGTGGAGCCGCCAGCCTCGATCGCCTCGGCGATGACGGCACGAATGGCCGCCGCGAGCCTTTCGGCCACCACCGAATCGGTGAGCACGGAGGCTGGTCGGCGTGGATCGAGGCCGGCCCGCCAAAGCGCCTCGCAGACATAGATATTCCCGAGGCCGGCAACAACGCCTTGATCGAGCAGCGCCGCCTTGAGCGGCGTCCGCCGGTCGGCGAAGGCGGCAAGCGTTTCGGCCGAGAAGAGATTGGAGGTCGGCTCGATGCCGAGGCCCGCAAGGTGCGGATGACGCGCCATGTCGGCCTGCGGCAGAAGATCCATGAAGCCAAACCGTCGGGGGTCATTATAGATGACCGTCGCCCCGCCCTGAAGATCGAAGCGAACGTGGTCATGACGGGCGTCGCGCGAGCGGGCAAGAGCGAAGGCGCCCGGCAAAACACCGGCCGCGCCCGATCCGGCATCTTCGATTCCGGGCCTCTCGATCCGGAAAGAGCCGGACATGCCGAGATGGGCGAGCAGCGTCTCACCACCCTCGATCTCCCAGAGGAGATATTTCGACCGGCGGCCGAGGCCGAGAACACGGCGGCCGGCGAGGCGTTGGGAAAACTGGTCCGGGAAGGGATAGCGCAGCGCCGGCCGCGCCAGCGTCACGCTTTGGATGGTCGCCCCCTCCAGCACCGGCTGAAGGCCGCGCCGCACCGTCTCCACTTCCGGCAGTTCAGGCATTTTCGGACAAGCTCCTGTCGCGACGCGGTCCGTCCCATCGCGTGCGGCCAACATAGCGCCCGCCGTTCTCTTCGGCTATGGTCACGGGCGCGCCGGTGGCGCGGGACTCACGGCAGGACGGGATGGACGATGACGGACAACAGCACTTCCTTCGGCTTTCGCGAGGTCAACGCGGGCGAAAAGCAGGGCCTCGTCGATAGCGTCTTCCACTCGGTCGCCGGCCGCTACGACCTGATGAACGACCTGATGTCGGGTGGCCTGCACCGGCTTTGGAAGGACGCGATGGTGTCCCGCCTCGCCCCGCCACGCTCCGGACGCCGGCCTTTCAAGGTGCTCGACATGGCCGGTGGCACCGGCGACATCGCCTTCCGTATCGCCGAGCGTTCGAACCGCACCGCCGACGTCACCGTGGCCGATATCAATTCCTCCATGCTCGAGGTGGGCCGTGAGCGTGCCCAGGCGCGCGGCCTCGACAAGCTGGAGTTCGTCGAAGCGAACGCTGAGGAGCTACCCTGGGCGGATGCCAGCTTCGATGCCTATACGATCGCCTTCGGCATCCGCAACGTGCCGAAGATCGACCGGGCGCTGTCGGAAGCCTTCCGCGTTCTGAAGCCCGGCGGACGTTTCCTCTGCCTGGAATTTTCGCGCGTCGACGCCCCGGTCGCCGACAAGGTTTATGATCTTTATTCCCTTCACCTCGTCCCGAAGATCGGCCGCGTCGTCGCCAAGGACGAGGAGAGCTATCGCTATCTGGTCGAATCGATCCGCCGCTTCCCCGACCAGGAGCGTTTCAAGGCGATGATCGAGGCGGCCGGTTTTTCCCGCGTCAGCTATACCAACATGACGCTCGGCGTCGTGGCGCTCCACGTCGGCGTCAAGCTCTGACGCCCACCGAGGAACTGTCCGGATGCTTCCCGTCGATATCGCCCGCCTCGTCCGCGCCACCTGGGTGCTCGCCCGCGAGGGAGTGATCAACGCGCTGCCGCTGCCCGAGCCGCGCCCCTTCGCCGTGTCCGCTGCGCTGTTCCTGGCCGGCGCGATCCGGCGGCGCGGTGCCGTTAGTCGGGCCGAGCGGCTCTCCATCGCCTTCTCCCGCCTCGGTCCTTCTTACGTCAAGCTCGGCCAGTTCCTCGCTACGCGACCGGACGTGGTTGGCGCGGCGCTTGCCACCGACCTCGCCGAGTTGCAGGACGCCATGCCCGATTTTGGCCTGTCGGGCGCGCGCGTGGTGATTGGCGAGAGCTTTGGTGCCGAGGCAGACCGGCTGTTTCCCGAGCTTAGCGCGCCGATCGCCGCCGCCTCGATCGCCCAGGTGCACAAGGCGACGGTGACCGACCGGGACGGCCGCCGCCGCGACGTGGCCGTGAAGGTGCTCAGGCCCGGCATCGACCGACGCATCGCCTCCGACCTCGCCGGCTTCTATCTCGCTGCCCGACTGATCGAGGCGGCGGCGCCGCGCGTCCGCCGCCTCCGGCCGGTCGCCATCGTCGATACACTCGCCCGCTCGCTGATGCTCGAGATGGACCTGCGCCTTGAAGCCGCTGCGTTGTCGGAGATGGGGCAGAATACGGTTGGCGACACCGATTTCCGCGTGCCCACCGTCGACTGGCAGCGCACGAGCCGTGCCGTGCTCACCATGGAGTGGATCGACGGCATCAAGCTGTCCGACGTCGCCTCCATCGGCGCCGCGGGCCATGACCTCAGAAAGCTTGCCGCCACGCTGCTGCAGTCCTTCCTGCGACACGCGCTGCGCGACGGCTTCTTTCACGCCGACATGCACCAGGGCAATCTGTTCGTCGACGACGCCGGCCGGATCGTCGCCGTCGACTTCGGTATCGTCGGCCGTCTCGGCCCGCGCGAGCGCCGCTTTCTCGCCGAGATCCTGCACGGTTTCATCACGCGCGATTACCGCCGTGTCGCCGAGGTGCACTTCGAGGCCGGCTACGTGCCGCCCGAGCAGGATCTTGAGACCTTCGCGCAAGCGCTCCGGGCGGTGGGCGAGCCGCTGCACGGCGTGCCGGCCTCGGAGATCGCCATGTCCCGGCTGCTCAACCAGCTGTTCGAAACCACCGAACTGTTCGCCATGCAGACGCGGCCCGAACTCATCCTGTTGCAGAAAACCATGGTGGTGGTGGAGGGTGTCGCCCGCAGCCTCGACCCTGAACTCGATATGTGGAAGGTGTCCGAGCCAGTGGTCGGCGGCTGGATCGCCCGCAATCTCGGGCCGATCGGTCGCATCGAGACGGCGGTGACGGCGGCCGGCAATCTTCTTGCCCTCGCGCCGCGCCTGCCGCGTCTTCTCGATGCTGTGGAGAGGCTTGCCGTCCGCGCCGAGGCGGGCAACGACGACCGCAGGCGTCATCGCTCGCTCGTCCTGCCCCTCTGGGTCGGCGCGCTGTCGCTCGCCATCATCGCCGCTGCCAGCCTCGGCTGGATCTGATCAGCCGCGGGCGAGGGTGGCGAGGCGGTTCTCGTCGGTGACGGAGATGCGGCGGCGGGCGCTCCGAACGATGCCCTGCCCTTCCCAGGCCGACAGCAGGCGACTCACCGTGTGCAGCGTCGTGCCGGTCATCTCGGCGATGTCCTGCCGGGTCAGCGGGAAATCGATAAGAATGGCTCCATCTTCTTCCTTCCGGCCGGCCCGGCGGACGAGGCGCAGCAGCGCATGGGCAACGCGGCGCTCCACTTCCTCGGTCGACAGCTCACGGATGCGCGTGTGCGCTTCCTGCAGCCGCTCGCCCACCGCCTCAAGGGCGTTGAAGGCGAGCACCGGATTGAGCGCCACGAAATCCTGCCACTGCGAAGACATCCAGACGAGCACGAGGCTCTCGGTCACCGCCTCGGCGGTGGCCGGATAGTCGGTGCGGCGGATGGCCTTGGCGATGCCGAACACCTCGCCGGGCAATACGTGGCGAACCACCACCTGCTCGCCCGCCGACGTCACCTGGACGACCTTCAGATGACCGTGGAGCAGCAGGTAGAACTCGTCGGCCGGGGCGCCCTGACTGAACACCGGCTCGCCGGCATCGACGGTGCGCACCTGCACCGTGGCCAGCACGGCGTCGAGGTTCTCCTCCGTCATGTCGCGGAACAGGTCGAAGCCGCGGATCAGCGATCGGTCGAGCTTGCGGGACGCCATAGGTAACAACTCCTCTTGCCGTCCGTTATAGCAAAGCACCGGCGGTTGGCCAGCCGGCCGTCTTGCAAAGCCGACGTGGCGGCTCCATCTTGAGAAGCCGGTCCGGGGGCCGCCCGCCGCCAAACGACAGGACGGGGAGAAAAGGAAAAGTCATGGCCTTTTTCGAGACATTCCGGAAGCCGGCCACCCTGCCAACACCCGAGACGGCACTGCCCGGTCGCGCCTCGCCGATTGCCACCGCCGAAACCCATTTTGTCAACGGCCGGCCGCTGAAGGGGCCCGTGCCCGAGGGATACGCCGTCGCCACATTCGCCCTCGGCTGTTTCTGGGGCGCCGAACGGCTGTTCTGGCGCCTGCCGGGTGTCTACGTCACGTCGGTCGGCTATGCCGGCGGCTTCACCGAAAACCCAACCTACGAGGACGTCTGCTCGGGCCGCACCGGCCATACCGAAGCGGTGGACGTGGTGTTTGATCCGACGATCGTCTCCTATGCCAACCTCGTCCGCCTGTTCTTCGAAAGCCACGACCCGACGCAGGGCATGCGCCAGGGCAATGACGTCGGTACGCAGTACCGTTCGGCGATCTTCGTGCATAACGAGGCGCAACGCGCTGTGGCCGAGGCAGCTCGCGCGGCCTACGGCGAGGCGCTTGCACGGGCCGGCCGTCCGGCGACCATCACCACGACCATCGAGCCGGCCGGGCCCTATTATTTCGCCGAGGCGTATCACCAACAGTATCTCGCCAAGAATCCCGCTGGCTATTGTGGCCTTGGCGGCACCGGCGTCGCCTGTCCGGTACCCGGCGCCGGGGCGCTATCGTGAGGGACCGGCAGCCCACCCTGCTGGTGTTGTCCGGCTCGACGCGCGGCGGCAGCCATAACGGCCGCCTCGCGGCACTCGTCGGGCGTGAACTGGCGCTGCGCGATGTCGATGCGCGGATCGTGTCGCTCGCCGATTATCCGCTGCCGCTTTATGACGGGGACCTCGAGACAACCCGCGGCGTACCGGAGGCGGCGCTGAAGCTCGCCGAGCTGATGCTCGTCTCGGACGGCGTGTTCATCGCCTCACCGGAATACAACCAGTCAGTGACGCCACTTCTGAAGAACACCATCGATTGGCTGAGCCGTATCCGGGGCGATCGCCACCGTGCTCTGTGGACCGGGCGCGTCTTCGCCATCGGTGCCGCGTCTCCCGGTCATTTCGCCGGTATCCGCTCGCTGATGCATCTGAGGCAGATCCTCGAAAATGCCCTCGGTGCCCGCGTGCTCCCGCAGCAGGTGGCGGTACCCTACGCCGACAAGGCCTTCGACGAGAAAGGCAATCTTGCCAACGACAAGGCGGCAGCACAGGTCGAGCGGCTGATCACCGCGCTGATCGCCGAAGCGGGGCGCCTGAGCTAAGGTTCCGCCCTCAGTTCGCCCGCGCGATGACATGAAAGAAACTGCCGCTGACTTGGCCGCGCCGCGAGCCATCCAGCGATGCTGCGCCACCATGGGCATCGGTGACTTCGGCGAGCGGGGCGTCACCGCCGGTCGTCAAGATCGAGGCGTAGTGAAATTCATGGCCGGACAGGACGGCGCCGGCCGGGCCAAGTGGCCCGGTGGACAGCAGCGTCGCTCGCCGGTAGCCAAGATGCAGGCGGCGCTTCTCGTAGCTCGTTTCAAGGCCGAGGAGACCGGCCATGGCGTGACGGTCGCCGTTCGCGTCGACGAGGCCAGCCCCCAGCACCATGTAGCCGCCGCATTCGCCATGCACCGGCTTTTCCGCCGCGAACGCCTTGAGGCCTGAGAGGAAGCCGCCCGCCGCCGCGATGGTACCCGCGTGGAGCTCGGGATAGCCACCCGGCAGCCAGCAGACGTCGGCCGTCGGGTCGGGGGCCTCGCTGGCCAGGGGCGAGAACGGCAGGATTTCGGCGCCTGCCGCCTGCCATGCGGCGAGATGGTGCGGATAGACGAAGCTGAAGGCGGCGTCGCGGGCAAGCGCGATGCGCTGGCCGGGTGGCGGCAGCGGTGGCGCGATGGCGGTCGCTGACAGCGCCACGTCATCGCAAAGATCGATGAGGCGATCGACATCGACGTGCCGCTCAACGAAATCGGCGAGGGCGTCGAGCCGACGGCGAAGGTCGTCCGTCTCCTCGGCCTGGACGAGGCCGAGATGCCGTTCCGGCAGTTCGATCGTCGTATCGCGCGGCAGGGCGCCCAGCACGGAGAGGCCGAGCGCCTCGACCGCCTCGCTGCAGAGCCGGCGGTGCCGCTCCGAGCCGACGCGATTGAGTACAACGCCGAGAAGCGTAAGCCTGGGATCGAGGAGCTTGGCGCCGAGCGCCACGGCGGCGGCCGAGGTCGACTGGCCCGTCACGTCGAGTACCAGCAGGACCTTGAGGCCGAGGGCCGCGGCAATATCGGCCGACGATCCCGTGCGGCCCGTCTCGTGGCCGACGCCATCGAACAGGCCCATCAGCCCCTCGGCCACCAGCACGTCGGCACCTTTGGCCCCGACGGCCGCAAGGCCGGCCACCTGTACCGCTGTCATCGCCCAGCTGTCGAGATTGACGCCTGGCCGGCCGGCGGCGGCGGCGTGGAAGGCCGGATCGATATAGTCCGGGCCGCACTTGACCGGCGCCACCTTCAGCCCGCGCCGGGCGAGCGCCGCCATCAGCCCCAGCGACAGCGTCGTTTTGCCGGCCCCCGAACGTACCGATGCGATCAGAAAGCCCTTCATCGCCGCCTCACCTTTTCCCCTTGACCCGATAGCAGACAGCACCGACCTTGTCGCCCGAAAGGATCAGGCGGAGCGATGGCGGACAGGGACACGGAAGCGGAAGGCGGAACGCCAGATCTGCGGCGCGGCTGGACCACCGGCAGCTGCGCCACGGCCGCCGCTCGCGCCGCCTTCGAGGCTCTGGTCAGCGGCCGCTTTTCCGATCCCGTTACGGTGACGCTGCCGGGCGGCCAGACACCGGCCTTCGCCCTGGCGACCACCGCCATCGGCAACGGCTGGGCGCGGGCCGGCATCGTCAAAGACGCTGGCGACGATCCCGACGTCACCCACGGCGCCCTCGTTCTGGCGACGGTGCGGCCGGCGGCGACCGGCGCCGGCCTGGTGTTTCGCGCCGGTCCTGGCGTCGGCACCGTCACTCGCCCCGGCCTGCCACTCGCCGTCGGCGAGCCGGCGATCAATCCGGTACCGCGCGCCATGATCGCTCGGACGCTCGATGAGGCGCGCGCCGCCATCGGCGGCCCCGAGGACATCGAGGTGGAAATCTCGATCGACAACGGCGAGAAGCTGGCCGAGCGGACGCTCAACGGCCGGCTCGGCATCGTCGGCGGCCTTTCGATCCTCGGTACCACCGGTATCGTCATCCCCTTCTCCTGCGCCGCCTGGATCGCCTCCATCCAGCGCGGCGTTGACGTGGCGCGGGCCTGCGGCTTCACCCATGTAGCGGCATCGACCGGCCACACGTCTGAAACAGCGGTGAAGGCGCTCCACGGCCTCGATGACATCCAGCTGATCGACATGGGCGACTTCGTCGGCGGTACGCTGAAATATCTCAGGAAGGCGCCGGTGCCGCGCGTGACGCTGGCGTTGGGTTTTGCCAAGGCGGTGAAGCTCGGCCAAGGGCTTCTCGATCTTCATTCCAAGCGCGGATCGGTCGACCTCGAAGCGTTGTCCGCCATTGTTGCCGATCTCGGTGGCACCAGAGATCTCGTAGAGGCCGTGAAGGACGCCAACACCGCCCTTGAGGTGCTGGATCGCTGCCGTGCCGCCGGCCTCCCGGTCGCCGAGGCCGTGGCCGAGCGCGGTTTGGCGACGGCCGCCGCAGTGATCGCCGGCCGCGGCATGGCGCTGGAAGTCGTGCTGTTCGACCGGTCCGGCAGGCGGCTGGCCAGCACCGGCTTCCGAGACGTCTAGGTTTCTTCCTCCCCCGCCCCGGCCCGCGAATCGCGCCCCCGGAAGCGGCGCTGATAGTCGGCCGAATAGAGGGCGCTCGCCCGGAAATCCTCGGCGCCCAGCACCCGCCCCACCAGGATGAGCGCCGTCCGTTCCATCGGCGTGTTCCGAAGTTCGCCGAGAATGGTAGCCAGCGTTCCCTTGACGATCCGCTCGTCCGGCCAGGTCACCCGGTAGACGACGGCAACCGGGCAGTCGGCACCATAGAAGGGGAGAAGTTCCTCGACGATGCGGTCGAGGACGTGGATGGAGAGGTGGAGGGCGAGCGTCGCGCCGGTGGCGGCGAAGGCCGACAACGTCTCCTTTGCCGGCATGGCCGAGGCGCGGCCGGAGGTGCGCGTCAGCACCAAGGATTGGCCGACCTCCGGCAGCGTCAGCTCGCGGCCGATCGCCGCAGCTGCCGCCGCGAAGGCCGGCACGCCGGGCGTCACGGTGTAGGGGATACCGTTCTTTTCCAGCAGGCGGATCTGCTCGCCGAGGGCGCTCCATACCGACAGATCGCCGGAGTGCAGCCGCGCCACGTCCTCGCCGGCCTGTTGCGCCCGGAGATACTCGGCCTCGATCTCCTCAAGCGACAGCGGCGCCGTATCGACGATGCGGGCGCCCACCGGGCAATGCGCCAGGATGGCCGGCGGAATCAGCGAGCCGGCGTAGAGGCAGACGGGACAGGCAGCGATCAGGTCGCGGCCGCGCAGCGTCAGCAAATCGGGTGCGCCGGGACCGGCACCGATGAAATGGACGGTCATGGCAAAATCTCCTCGGCCACGGCGACGGTGACACCGCCTTCGGCACGGCGCGGAACGATGAGGCGGGCCCGACCGGCGAAGGCGGCGAGCGCGGCGGCTTCCGCTACCGATGGAATGCCGAAGCGGGCAAAGGCGGCCGATGACGGCGTGGCAATGCGATCGGCCATGGCGGAAAGCGCATCGCGTGAAAGAAAGACGAGCGGCAGGGCGAGACTCTCGGCCGCTTTGCACAGCCCCGCCTCCCCACGCTTGTCCTCTATGGTGAACAGGCCAACGGCGGGCGCGAGGCCGACGGTCGCCGCTTCAACCTGCCTGACGATCGACTCGGCCGACGTGCCCTTTCGACAGCCGACTCCGATGGCGAGCCTGCCACTCACGACTTCACCCAGGTCCACTGCACCACCGGCAACGCAGGCCGTAGCGCGTGGAAATCGCCGATCCGATCAAGCCGGGATATGGCGATCTGTGTCAGCTCGCCACCCAGCCGTGCCTGCAGGGCGAAGACCTCGGCCGTCGTTTCCAATGTCACGGCGTTGATCACCAGGCGGCCGCCGGATTTGAGTCGGTCGAGACAGGCGTCGACGACGCCGGGATCGCCCGAGCCGCCCCCGATGAAGATGGCGTCGGGATCGGGCAGAGCGTCAAGGCCGGCCGGCGCCTTCGACTCGACCACCTGCAATTCGGGCACGCCGAAGGCCAGCGCGTTGCGCCCGACGCGGGCGGCGCGGGGCGGATTCTCCTCGATGGCGAAGGCGTGGAGCGACGGATCGCCGAGCATCCATTCGATGGCAACCGAGCCCGAGCCGGCGCCGACGTCCCAAAGCACGTTGCCGCGCGTCGGCCTCAGCGCAGCGACGGTGAGCGCCCGCACCTCGCGCTTCGAGATCTGGCCATCGTGTTCGAACCAGTCGTCCGGGAGGCCGGGCGTGAAAGGAATGACGCGGGCGTCTGGCCCCCCCTCTATCTCCACGGCAACGAGATTGAGCGGATCGATCGTCTCGACGTCAAAAGCATTGGCCCGCGCCGAGCGGCGGCGCTCGCGCGGTCCACCCATCGCCTCGAGCACGGTGAGTCGGCTTTGGCCGAGGCCACGTGCCGTCAGGAGTGACGCAAGTTTTGCCGGCGTCGTGCCGTCCCAGGATAGCGCCAGTAATCTGGCTCCCGGCTGGGCATGCGGCAGGATGCGCTCAAGCGCCCTGCCGTGCAGGCTGACGCGGACGACATCCTGGCCCGGCCAACCGAGTCGGGCGGCGGCGAGAGCGAAGGAAGAGGGCGCCGGCAGCACGGTCATTTCCCGGGGATCAATGATCTCGGCGAGGAGCGAGCCGACGCCATGGAAGAAGGGATCGCCGGAGGCGAGCACCACAACGGGGCTGCCGCGCCGGGCGAGAATGGCCGGAAAGGCGTCCTGCAGCGGCGATGGCCAGGCCAGCGAAACGGCCGGATCGGCTTTGACGAGGTCGAGGTGGCGGCGGCCACCTACGATGAAACCCGCTTGTGCGAAAGTCGAAACTGCCGCAGGAGAGAGACCGTCGAGACCGTCCTCTCCGAGGCCGACGATCGTCAGCCAGGGTGAAAGGGAGGTTTCAGCCATGGGGGACTCCGCAAGACAGATGCGCATTCTCGTCCTGGGTGGAACCACCGAGGCGTCGCGCCTCTCCGAGCGCCTGCAAAAACGCCAGGATATCTGGGCGTTGCTGTCGCTGGCCGGGCGCACCCACGAGCCGGCCGCCCAGGCGCTCAACACCCGCGTCGGCGGCTTCGGCGGCGTCGAGGGCCTTGCCGCTTTCCTGAGGGATCAGCATATCGATCTCGTCATTGACGCGACCCATCCCTTCGCCGCCCGCATTTCGGCCAACGCCGTGGCGGCCTGCGAGACAACCGGCGTGCCGCTCGTCCGTTACACCCGCGAGCCGTGGAAGCCGGTGGCCGGCGACACCTGGATCGAGGTGCCCGACCTCGACACCGCCTGCGCCGCACTCGGGCCCGAGCCGAAATGCGTGTTCCTCACCGTCGGACGGCTCGGCCTTTCCGCTTTCGAGGCGGCACCGCAGCACCATTATATCGTCCGCTCCATCGACCCGCCGCATGAATTGAACCTGCCGGACTACCGGCTGCTGCTGGAGCGCGGGCCGTTCGACGAGGAATCGCAGGCCCGGCTGATGCAAGCCGAGCGGGTGGAGATCATGGTCACCAAGAACGCTGGTGGCGATGCCACCTATGGCAAGGTGGCGGCGGCTCGCCGCCTGGGCTTGCCGGTGATCATGGTGGAACCGCCCGAACCGGTGACCGTCACCACCTATCACGAGCTCGACGATGTGATGGCCGATGTCGGGGCGCGGCTCGCTCATGCCGCCCCGCCGCTGGCCTGACGCGGACTGAGAATCCACGGCGTGTCGCCCGGTCGATCGATCTGCCGGCTTTGCGACGAGCCGATGATCACCAGCGTCGCCATGTCGACGATCGACGGATCGGCTTCTGCAAGCGTCGTCACGACAATGCGCTCGTCCGGCCGACCAACGGCGCGGGCGAAGGCGACCGGCGTCGAGCCGGCTTTCAAGCTCCGCAAGAGATCGAAGGCCTCGAAGATGCGGGCTGGCCGCGCCTTCGACGCTGGATTGTAAAGGGCAATGACGAAGTCGCCATCGGCGGCGGCCCGCAACCGCTTTTCGACGAGCGCCCAAGGCTTCAGGTTGTCGGATAGCGAGATGGCACAGAAGTCGTGGCCGAGTGGCGCACCGAGCCGCGCCGCCGCCGCTTGCATGGCCGAAACGCCGGGCATCACCGTCACGGACAGGTGGCGAGCGTTTGGGTCCGCCTCCACCGCCTCGACGACGGCCGCCGCCATGGCAAAGACGCCAGGGTCGCCGCCTGAGACGACGGCGACGAGGCGGCCGGCGCGGGCAAGATCGATAGCAAGGCGCGCCCGTTCGAGCTCGACGCGGTTGTCGCTGCCATGCCGCATCTGGCCGGGTTGTTCCGGGCAGCGGGCGAGATAGGGCTCGTAACCGACAAGGTCGGTTGCCCGTTCGAGCGCGGCGCTCGCCTCCGGCGTCCGCCACAGCTCGGGACCGGGACCAAGGCCGACCACCAGGATCTCGCCTGCTCCGCTCATGGCCGCCGTCCCTCGCCGCCGATCAGGATCAGGGAGAAATAAGGGGACGCATCATCCGTCTTGCCGGATAGCGGCAGCACGACTTCTCCGTCCATCGAGCCGCGCTCGATGTAGACGGCGCGATGCGCAAGGCCGGCCCGCGCAATCGCCTGCCTGACTTTCGGAAAGTTGGAGCCGAGCTTCATGATCACCGCCGCGTCGGCGCCCTGGAGACGGGCGACAAGATCGTCCTCGGAAAGCGTGCCCGGCAACACGGCGAGGACGTCATCACCCCAGGTCATCGGCAAGCCGGCCGCCGATGCGCAGCCGGAGAAGCCGGTGACGCCGGGGGTGATCCGCACCGGAAAACGGTCCTTGAGGCGCACGTAGAGATGCATGAACGAGCCGTAGAACAGCGGGTCGCCCTCGGCGATCAGCACCACGTCACGACCAGCGCCCAGATGAGCCGCCAGCGCCTCGGCCGCTTCGGCGTAGAAGCCGCCGACCTCGCGCACATAAAGCGGATCGGAAAAACTCATCTCGGTGGTGAGCGGATAGTGAAGCGGCAGTTCCTCGGTCCCCGGCCGGACATAGGGCTCGACGATGGTGCGGGCGTGGCCGCGCCGACCCTTCTTGGCGAAATAGGCGAGAACGGGCGCCGCCCCGATCAGCCGCGCCGCCCGGACCGTGACGAGTTCGGGATCGCCGGGGCCGACGCCGACACCGTGCAGCGTGCCGGGAGGAACCGTTGCCGTCATTCGCGATCGCTCGCCAGGGCGTTGACGGTAGCGGCGGCCATGGCCGAGCCGCCCTTGCGCCCACGCACCACAATATAAGGCACTCGGCCGTCAGAGATCAGCGCTTCCTTGGATTCGGCGGCACCGACGAAGCCTACGGGCATGCCGATGATCGCCGCTGGCCGAGGAGCGCCGGCATCCAGCATTTCGAGGAGATGGAAGAGAGCAGTCGGCGCATTGCCGATGGCGACGACGGCGCCCTTGAGGCGATCGCCCCACAGCATCATGGCCGCCGCCGTGCGGGTGTTGCCGATGGTGAGCGCCAGCGTCGGGACGGAGGGGTCGTCGAGGGTGCAGATCACGTCGTTGCTAGCCGGCAGGCGGCCACGGGTGACGCCATTGGCTACCATGCGGGAATCGCAGATCACCGGAGCGCCGGCCTGGAGCGCCGCTTTCGCCGCGGCGACGGCACCGGGGCCGAAGGCGAGGTCGGCGGCCACCTCCACCATGCCGGCGGAGTGGATGACGCGCACGGCTACTTTTTCTTCCTCGGGCGGGAAGCGGGCGAGGTCAGCCTCGGCGCGGATGATGGCAAAGGAGCGACGGTAGATTTCCGCACCGTCGCGGATGTAGTCGTGGGTCATCTGTCAATCATCCCGGAACGAAGAAGCGCCTCGACCGCCGCAGGCGACAGGCCAGAGAGGCGGGCTGGGTCGGTTGGTCTGCCGTCTAGCACGAGGTCGAGGCCGCCGTCACGGCCGACCAGCGTCACGGCGTGGCTTGCTGAACTGGCGCAGCCCTTTTCACAGCCCGAGACGTGCAGCCAGACGCCGCGAGCCTCGGAGTTCAGCGCCGCGAGGCGGCGGGCGAGGTCCCGTGTTTCAACACTCGCCGAAGCGCAGGCCGGCGCGCCAGGGCAGGCGGCAACGGCCAGTAGTGGATCGTCGGACAAAGCGACGAGGCCGGCTTCGGCAACCCGTGGCAGGACATTCGCTGGCGCGCCCGCTAACAAAATGGCGCGGAACGGAGTCAGCCGAATATCGACGGTGGCGAGGTCGGCGAGAAGATGAAGCTGGCCAGCGGTCAGCCGGCCAAAGGGCAGGCCGACGCCGACGTGCGTTGGAAAGGCGCCGATCAGCGGCACGGCGAGGTGGCGGCGAGCTGGCAAGAGGCCTGCCGGTGCAAGCCCGGCGGCGGCGAAGATGGCTTCGGCACCTATTTGGGCAACCAGTGCCGCCATGCGGCGCGGTGGCGGATCGATGCATCGCGCGAGGTCGAGGAAGACCTGGGCAATGCGGAGCGCGGCGGCCACCGCCATCCCGCCCGGCACCTTCACCGCTTGGACGTTACCATCGAGCGACAGCGTCACGTCGCCGCCGGCAAACCGCAGGCGCACGTCGGCCGGCACGTCGGCGAGGGCGAAGTGACCGCCGTCGTCGATCGAGAAGCCGAACTTCGCGGGCAGAGCATGGAAAAAATCGTCGGCGACAAGCGCCGTTTCCAATTGCTTTGCCAGCGCGAAGGCGTCGCCCTCGGCCATCTCATCTCGATCGGACAGGGGGGACGCGACGACATTGCGAACTGCCTCGGCCCCGGCGTCCGCATCGAGGAGGCCAAGCTCGGCAAGCCCCGTGATGGCGGCGGACAGGTGATCGTCGCGGATGCCCCGGAGCTGCAAGCCCCCCCGCCGGCCGAGGTCGATCTCGCCGTTGCCGTGGCGGGCGGCAAGGTCTGCGACGGCGCGGGCTGCGTCCGGCGCCAGGCGGCCGCCGGTGATCCGCAGGCGCAGGATCAGGCCATCGCCGCTCCGCATGGGGCGGAGCGCGCCGGGACACCAGCCGCGAACGAGGGTATCGCTCATCCGAGGCGCGCCTCCGTTTCGGCAAGGCGGGCGGCCACCGAATTGCGGCGGAGCGTCCAGGCGCCGCGATCGATGACGTTGCGAAGGCGGAGAAGCGTGTCGCGGGCCGCCGCCGGATTGGCATCGATCAGGAAGTCGCGAACGCGGTCGTCACCGAAGGTGGCGTCGAACAGCCGGTCGAAATGTCGTTCATCGACGGTATCCGACAATGTTGCGAAGGCGCAGAGGTTGGCGAGGGCCTCGCAGATCTCGGCGGCGCCGCGATGGCCATGGCGCATCTGGCCGGCGATCCAGCGCGGATTGGCGGCACGGCCGTGGACGATGCGGCTGATCTCCTCCTGGAGCGTGCGCGCCTTTGGCGCGTCGCCGGTGACGTCGACGTGATAGAGCGCCGCTCGGCCGCCCAGCCGTTCGGCTGCCGCCGCAAAGCCGCCCTCGTGAGCCGGAAAGGCGTCATTGGACAGGATATCCTGGCCATCGAGGTCCTGCACATGAACGAAGGCATCGGCGGCGGCAACGCGCGCCGCAAAACCCTCGGGGTCGGCAACGTCGCCCTCGCTCGCATAGGCGTGGCCGGAGGCGGCGAGATAGGCATCGGCGAGCACCGCCCGATCGGCGGCAAGATCGTCCGGGGCCATCTCGCCGAGGCCGCTGCCGAAGGCCCCGGGCGCGGCGCCGTAGACGCGGGCCGGCGCGGCGGCGCGGCAGGCGGCGAGCGGATTGGTCTCTGCGTCCTCGTCGAGCGCTGCCACTGCCTTCACCGCCTGGTTGAACAGGACGATCTGACCGGGAAAGACATCGCGGTAGAGACCGGAGACGCGTAGCGTTACGTCGACGCGCGGCCGACCAAGCCGGGCGGGAGCGAGCACCGTGAAGCCGGAAACACGGCCTGAGGCCGCGTCCCACGTCGGCCTGACGCCAAGGAGCGCCAGCGCTTGCGCGATATCGTCGCCGCCGGTACGCATCGACGCTGACGCCCAGACATCGAGCACGATGGATTTTGGCCAGTCGCCGTGGTCCTCGACGTAGCGGGCGACCACCTCCTCGGCGGTGCGGGTACCAATCTCCATGGCGGTGCGTGTCGGCACGGCGCGCGGATCGACGGAGTAAAGGTTACGTCCGGTCGGCAGCACGTCGAGCCGTTTCGGCCCCGGAGCACCGGACGGACCCGATGCGACGCGCCGACCGTCGAGCGCGGTCAGCAGCCCGTCGCGCTCGGCCTCGGCCGAGGCGAGGAAGGCGCCGGTGGCCGCAAGATCGCCACCAAGAGCACCAAGATGGGCAGCGACGCGGGCTTGATCCGGCGCCCGGCCGAACACGTGCAGGCCGTCGGTGATGCGCATGTCCTTGACGTCGCAGATCCAGGCGTCGAGCCGCGCCAGCTTGTCGGCCGGATCGAGATCGGAGGACAGGCCGGCCGCCTCGGCGATGCCGGCCGCTTCCGCCTTGTCGATCAGGATGGCGGCAAGATGCTTGGCCCGCCGCGGATCGAGTGCCTGGGCGTTGGCGAATTCGTCGACCAGCATTTCGATGTCGGCGATGTCGCCGTGGGTGCCAGCGCGGGTCAAGGGCGGCGTCAGATGGCCGAGCGTAACAGCGGCGATACGGCGCTTGGCCTGCGCCGCCTCGCCGGGGTTGTTGACGATAAAGGGATAGACGACCGGCAGGCCGTCCGTCAGTGCCGCCGGGGCGCAGTCGGCGGAGAGACCGGCCGCCTTGCCCGGCAACCATTCGAGCGTGCCATGGGTGCCGAGATGGATCATGGCATGGACGTCGAAGCCGTGCCTCAGCCAGAGATAGAACGCGGCATAGGCATGTCGCGGCGGCAGGTTGGGATCGTGATGATCGACAGTGCGGGAGTCGGCTCGGCCACGATCGGGCTGCACGGCGATGATGAGGTTGCCCGCGATGATCGCTGCGAGGCGGAAGGCGCCCTCCCTCACCGTTGGGTCGGCCTCCGGCTCACCCCAGGTGGTCAGCATCGACGCGCGCAATGCCTCCGGTCGGTCGGAAAGCCAACGGCGGTAGTCGGCAAGCGGGATATCAAGCGTCGCCTTGCCGCTCTCCAACGCGGCGATCAGCACCTTCTCGTCCGGTAGCGCCCCAACCTTAAATCCGGCGGTGCGAAGATCGTCGGCGATGGCGAGAAGCGAGGCCGGCCCGTCGAGGCCAACGGCATAGGCGGTACGGCCGCCCTTGCCGGAATAGTTGGAGAGAATGAGGCCGACACGACGATCATCGCGTGGCGTTCGTCTCAGCCGCGTCCAGCCATCCACGAGACGAACGAGGCGGGCGACGCCGTCGGCGTCCGGCTTGTGGCGGATCGGCGTATATTCGAAGGCGTCGGCACGGTCGGCCGGCGCCTTGAAGCTGACGACCGGGCCGCCGAGACGGCCGTCGACCTCCGGCAGTACCACGCTCATGGCGAGATCGGTGGCCGATAGCCCGCGCGATGAGGCGGCCCAGGCCTCTCGAGACAGGGTGGAGAGCGGTGCCTGGATCACCGGCACGTCGGCGGTGTCGAGAAGCGTCGTACCGTCGTCGCGACGGGCGGAAAAGGCGGTGCAGTTGACGATCACGTCCGGCCGAAACGTGGCGATGGCCTCGCTGAGCGGGCCGGCCACCTCGGGATCTTTCAGCGAGGTGACCCAGACCGGCAGCACTGCGAAGCCGGATCCTGCCAGAGCCTCGGTGATCGCTTCGATCGGCGCGGCGTCACCAGCATTGATGAGCGCCCTGTAGCCAACGACAAGGGCCCGGCCGTCGCCCCCGACCTGCGAAAAGACACCGAAGGGCGGCTGCGGCGTCGGCTCGACCCACGTCGTGGCATGCCCCAGGCGGGCGGCAATGAAGGCGAGCGACGCGGCAATGTTGTCGGGGCCGCCAAACCCGAACCAGCGCGTCAGGCGATCAAGATCGTCCGCCGGCAGCGTTGATGCCTCGGCAAGACGCGGGTCGGGCCTGTCGTCGCCGGGGATCAGCGCAAGGGCGATGCCTTTTGAGCGCGCCAGCATGGAGAGTTCGTCGACGCCATAGCGCCAATAGTCGGCGCCGCCAAGCAGCCGCACCAGCACAAAGCGGGCTTTCGACACCACCTTTTCGAGGTAGAGGTCGACCGAATAGGGGTGACGCAGCGCGGCAAGCGAAGCAAGGCGAAGGCTCGGCGCAGCGGGGCCGAGCCGGCCGTGCATGGCGGCGACGAGGCCGAGGTCGCTGTCGGAAAAGGACAGCACGACGATGTCGGCCGGCGTCTGGCCGAGATCGACCGCCGCGACGCTATCGTCGAGCGAGCGAATCTGTTCGGCCAGAATGTGCACGGTTGCCTCCTTGGAATCAGGCGAGGGCGGCGCGGACGGCGGCTTCGTCGATGTCCCGCTCGCCGATCACCACCAGCGCACTGCGGCGTGGTCCGGCCGGCCAAGGCCGGTCGAAGGCGTGGCGGAACCGACCGCCGACGCCCTGCACCAAGAGGCGCATCGGCTTGCCGGCGATCTCCACGAAGCCCTTGATGCGCAGGATATCGTGCGCCTCGGCGACCGCCCTCAACCGGGCGATCAGGCTGTCCGGATCGCTGGCAGCGCCGATCTCGACGGCGAAGGTTGAGAAGTCGTCGTGATCGTGGTCGCCGAGACCATCGTGATGGCTCGGCCGGCCCGCCAGATCGTCTTCGGCGGCGGCGGCGAGGCCGAGCAGGATTTCCGGGGCGATCTCGCCCTCGGAGGTCGGCACGATGCGCACCGCCTTTGGCAGCGAAGCGGCGATGCTCTCGCAGACGCGGGCCAACTCGTCGGGCGTGAGCAGATCGGCCTTGTTGAGCACCACGAGGTCGGCGGCGAGAAGCTGGTCCTCGTAGACCTCTTCGAGCGGATTGTCGTGATCGACCGACGGGTCGTCCTGGCGCTGGGCAAGCACGGCCTCGGGATCGTCGGCGAAACGGCCGGCGGCGACAGCGGCGGCATCGACCACGGCGATCACGCCATCGACGGTTAGGCGGGCACGCACGTCCGGCCAGTCGAAGGCCTTGATCAGCGGCTTGGGCAGGGCGAGACCGGAGGTTTCGACGATGATGTGGTCGGGCCGGCGGGCGCCTTTGGTCAGCGCATCGATGGCCGGCAGGAAGTCGTCGGCGACGGTGCAGCAGAGGCAGCCATTGGCGAGCTCGACGATCGCCTCCTCCGGACAATCGGCGGCGCCGCAGGATTTGAGGATGTCGCCATCGACGCCGACGTCGCCGAATTCGTTGACGATAAGCGCCAGGCGGCGGCCACCGGCCCGCTCAATGACATGGCGGATCAGCGTCGTCTTGCCCGAGCCGAGAAAGCCGGTAACGATGGTGACGGGGATCTTGGACTGGGTGTTCATCAGCGGGTCTCCGGCTGCGGCGGGATGCGGGCGACGAGGCCCGATTTCAGGAGCGGCGGCCGGTCGCGCCAGGGCACGCGGCCATCATCGCTTTCGGCATAGCGTTCGGCAGCGACAATCACCTCGGTCGGATCGGCCGCGTCGGCGGCGACATAGGTCCATCTGTCCGGAGCCGTGAAGGCGACGGTGACCGGCCGCTTGCAGACCGACAGGCAGTCGACGCCGGAAAGCCGGATATCACTCCGGCCGTTGAGCAAGTCGCCGAGGACGGCGTGCAAGCGGGCGCCGGCCCGGCAGGCATCGTCATCGCCTGCGGTGCGGCAGGAGAGGCAAACGTGAAGCGTGACCGGGCGCGCCGTCATGGCCGGCACTCCGGAAACGTCAACGAACGGCGGCCGGAAGCCGCCGGGGCAAGCGTCATGGTCAGGTCCTTTCCCGCCCCACCGGCGGTGTCGACTTTCGCGCGCGGCGGCAGGTCTCCTGGCTAGCGGTTCGTCGTCGGACGCGGCCTTCCCGATCTTTCGATCAGTGGCACGCTGGGCATCCGGCTCGCCGCTCACAGTTGCGGGGGCAGCTGCGGTTTTCGGGACTTTCCCGACTCCGCATTCCCTCTTTCGCCCTCCCCAGAGAGGAGGGACCGTCGCGCCCGGCCATTTGCGGCCTGTTGCGAGGCAAAGTCAACCGAGCGGCAAGGCGCCATCCTTTACGCCCCCTTAAACCGCCGCATTTAGGGTAAATCGGAGGCTCCACGGGCCAACGTGGCCGGACGAACGAGTAACGGCGGGCGATGCGGAACGACAGACGGGACACGCGACGCGAGCGGGCGGAGCCGACCTTCGGGTCGCCCGCGCACGCCGACGACCTTGCCGCGCGCGACGGTGACCGCTTCACGCCGCCAAGAAGCCTGCCGAATTCCCGTAGCGGACGGTCCCAGGCCGAGCGCGTCGAACCCCGCTTCGCCCCTGAGAACGACGAGCAGGAGGCGGAGATGGCCGAACGGCAACCCCGCCGCCGCAAATCCTCGAAACGCCAGCCGAAGCGGAGCCGGCGATCGGGCATGGGACTTGTCGGCCGCCTGGTCTATTGGAGCGCCGTCCTCTCTATCTGGGGGCTGATCGGCATCGCCGGTGTCATCGGCTATACCGTCGCCACCATGCCGAAGATCGACGACTGGAAGGTGCCGACCCGGCCGCCCAACGTCGAAATCGTCGATGCCTCGGGCACGATCATCGCCAACCGCGGCGACACCGGCGGCGAGGAAGTGGCGCTATCGGACATGTCGCCCTTCCTGCCCGAAGCCGTGGTGGCCATTGAGGATCGCCGTTTCTACCACCACTTCGGCGTCGACCCGATCGGTCTGTCACGAGCGCTGGTCACCAATCTTTTCGCCGGCTCCGTGGTGCAGGGCGGCTCGACACTGACCCAGCAGCTCGCCAAGAACCTGTTCCTGCAGCCCAACCGTACGCTGGAGCGCAAGCTGCAGGAGGCGGTGCTCGCCCTCTGGCTGGAATGGCGCTTCTCCAAGGCCGAGCTTTTGGAGATGTATCTCAACCGCGTCTATCTTGGCGCCGGCGCCTACGGCGTCGACGCGGCGGCGCAACGCTATTTTGGCAAGTCGGCTCGCGACGTCGACCTCGCCGAGGCGGCCACCATCGCCGGTCTCCTGAAGGCGCCATCGCGCTACGCGCCGACCAATTCGCCCAAGCTCGCCGCCGAGCGCGCCAAGGTGGTGCTCGCCGCCATGGTCGACGAAGGCTACGTCAGTCGTGATGACGCGGCGCGGGCAACGGCGGTCGGCGCGCCATCCTCCCCGACCAAGAGCGGCTCGGCTGCCAACTACGTCGCCGACTGGGTGATGGACCTCTTGCCCGGCTACGTCGCCCGTTACCGCAGCGACATCGTGGTGACCACGACGATCGATGCTCGCCTGCAAGCAGCCGCGGAAGGTGCCATCCGCACGACGCTCGACAAAGAGGGGATCAAGTACAAGGCGAGCCAGGGCGCGCTGGTCGCCATCGACAACGACGGTGCCGTCAAGGCGCTGGTCGGTGGCAAGGACTATGCGGCGAGCCAGTTCGACCGCGCCATCGAGGCAAGGCGCCAGCCAGGCTCGGCCTTCAAACCCTTCGTCTATCTCACTGCCATCGAGCACGGCTACTCGCCGGACTCCATCGTCGTCGACGAGCCAATCTCCATAGGCAAGTGGACACCGAAAAACTACGAGAACGAGTATCTCGGTCCGGTGACGCTGACCACGGCGCTGGCCCGCTCGCTCAACACCGTGGCCGCCCGCCTTACCGCTACGCTCGGTCCGGAAACCGTGGTGCAGACCGCCCGTCGTGTCGGCATCGTCAGCCAGTTGCATGACAATCCGTCGATCGCCCTCGGCACCGGCGAGGTGACGCCGCTCGAAATCACCGCCGCCTACGTTCCCTTTGCCAATGGCGGCTGGGGCATCATTCCCTATCTTGTCGAGGACATCCGCACCAAGGACGGCGAGATCCTGTTCCACCGCCAGGGCGACGGCCCCGGTCGGGTGATTTCCGAGGTGGCCGTCGGCACCATGAACCGCATGCTGTCGGCCGTCGTCACCGACGGCACCGGGCAGAAGGCGCTTCTGTCCGATCGGCCATCGGCCGGCAAGACCGGCACCAGCCAGGATTTCCGCGATGCCTGGTTTATCGGCTACGTCAACGGCCTGACGGCCGGCGTCTGGCTGGGCAACGACGACAACACACCGACGAAGAAGGCGACCGGTGGCGCGCTGACCGCGCTGCTCTGGAACCGCTTCATGACGGACGCCGCCCGAGATCTGCCGGCCCGACCATTGCCAGGCGTCGAACTGGTGCCGCCACCGACCAACATCGGCGTCAGTTTCGCCGAGACGGACGGCCTGCCGAAGCAGGGACCGCAATTGCCGGGCGCTGCACCGATGCCTCCACTTGATGTCCCGGTAACCGAGGCGAGCCAGCAGGAAAAGGGCCTGCTGGAACGGCTGTTCGGCAACTGACCTATCGGCGAAAAATCACGGCAGATGGTGCAAGCCAGCGCCGTTCTTTTTCAGCCAGGCCTTGGCTGCCTCCGTTGCGGGGCAAAGTCCTTCGCAGATCGCCCAGAAGCGGTCGGAGTGGTTCATTTCCTTGAGATGGGCCACCTCATGGGCGGCGACATAGTCGAGGACGAAGGGGGGCGCCATGATCAGCCGCCAGGAGAAGGCGAGCACGCCGCGCGATGAGGCCGACCCCCAACGCGACGTTGTGTCCTTCAGGCGGATTGCCGCGGGTCGGACGCCAAGCGCCGCCGCATGACGCGCCACGGCGGCGGCAAGGTCGACCCGGGCTTCCTTCTTGAGGTAATCGGCGAGGCGGCGGCGAACATGCGGCAGCTCGCCAGGCACCTCGATCGCCGGGCCGTCGTCGAGAGTCATGATGTGGATGCGGCCACGCGGCACGCCGGTGGGGAGGACGTGGTAGGCAATGCCGCGGACCGGAACGATAACTGGTACCTCCGGCATGTCGGGTCGGGCAGCGAGACGCTCGGCGATCCAACCGGCGTGGCGGGCGACGAAGGCCTTGGCCTCGGCCAGCGAGCCGCGCTTGGGGATGGTGACGACGGCCCCCTCACCCCGGCGGTCGAGCCGCAGCGTGTAGCGGCGAGCGCGGACATTCCGGCGCACCGCCACCTCAACCACGCGGTCGCCGACGACAATGGGAAAGCTGGCAGGCGCCGAGCGCTTCTTTTCAGGCGATTGCAGGAAGGGGAGACGAATCGGCATGTACCCAGTGTAGAAGCCCCATCCACCATGACAAAGCCCCCGCGTCCGGTCGGGACGCGAGGGCTTGTCGGCAAACCGGTCGTGGAGGACCCGGGTCAGGCCGTCGGAGTGCGGCTCGACTTGAAGCGGTCGAACTCTTCCTGGTCTTTGGCGCGGCGCAGATTGGCGAGGAACTCGTCAAACTCGTCGCGCATGCGGTCGAGGGCGGCGCGTTCCTCCTCGAGGCGCTTGAATTCGGCTTCGCGATACGCGTCAAAGGCGCTGTTTCCGGTCGAGCCGGCGCGATGGTTATGGAAACCGCCGCGCTCGAAGCCGGCCCGACGGGCGGCACGCTCGAGATCAGGGCGAAGGTCGTTCCAGCGGGCGCGCATGCGATCCCCCCAAAGTATATAGGCAAGTACTGCCAAGCCAATCGGCCAGAAGATCACGAAACCGACGATCATTGCCGCGATGGATAGCGGATGAAAGCCGGGTCTCATCACGCAGCTTCTCATTTTTCTTCCCTTTCGGAGCGTTCCGAACAACGATACCGAAGTGGCCCCGGCCAATGCCCCCTTCAAGAGTTGCGGAAGACTTTTTTGGAAGGGAACCTGGAACCGTCCTGATCTTGCAGGAAAAGGGTGCCGCATCGCGCCGGACGATTCGGCCGATTGGCGGCAAACCGATCCACCGTCCCACTCCGTCTGAAGCGACGCCGACGTCGGCGATTCGACGCTGGCACCGCCTTTGGTCGGCGCACGAGGTGCGTCAAGCACGTAAAAAAACGCAAAAAATGACTTTCAGACCGCCCGCGGCGCGATTTTCAAGCAGCAAAAACGCTAATATCTGTGGTAAGACTAGGAGTGGAGCGGTTCTGAAATGCGGTCGGTCTGACGTGTCATTGCCCAGGCGATGATGCGATGTGCCGGGTAAAAGACGAATTCTGCGGTGGAATAGCTCTATAGAAACAAACTGGTTCGATGCAGCGCTCCGCGGGCATCGGTCTGGAGCTATGTTTTGGCGGAGACGAGAAGACAGAATGGGTAAGGGTAAGGATTTCCGCCCGCCGCGGCGGCGTGGTGGATTTGATGACGACGTTATGCCGTCGTTCGACATTCGTCCCGAGCGGCCGGCGCGCAGTTTTGGCGGCCCCTCGCCATATGACAGCGCTCCGCCGACCGGCCCGGTGGTTGAGGCAACGGTATCTTGGTTTAACCCGGAGAAGGGTTTCGGCTTCACCGCGCTCACTGACGGTTCAGGCGATGCCTTTCTGCACATCGGACAGCTGCAGGCGCTTGGTCGCGACAGCGTGCCGCCGGGCGCTACGCTGAAGGTCCAGGTGGCTCAGGGCGCCAAGGGCAAGCAGGTCGTCAAGGTGCTCGAGGTCGACGAAACGACCGCGACGCCGCAGGCACCGCGCGGCCCGCGTCCGGGTGGCTTCGGTGGTGGCGATCGCGGCGGCTTCGGCGGCGGTGATCGTGGCGGCTTCGGCGCTCCGCGTTCGGGCGGCTTCGGCGGTGGTGATCGCGGCGGCTTCGGCGGCGGTGATCGTGGCGGCTTCGGCGGCGGTGATCGTGGCGGCTTTGGTGGTGGCGATCGAGGTGGTTTCGGCGCTCCGCGCCCGCCGCGCCGGTCAGTCGACACGTCCCAGGCGACGCCGCTTGACGGCACCGTCAAGTGGTTCAACCCCGAAAAGGGTTTCGGCTTTGTGGCCGGCGAGGATGGTGGCAAGGACGTTTTCGTCCACATCTCGATCCTGCAGTCGGCCGGCATGGGTCCGTTGACTGACGGTCAGCGCGTCGCCATGAAGATCGTCGAGACCCCGAAGGGGCGCGAAGCGGTCGAGATCAGCCTGCTCGACTGATCGCCGCGAACCTTGACAATAGTTTTTCGGGCGGCGACACCCAGTCGCCGCCCGAGAGTTTGTTTTCTCGTGAAACTGATATTTTAGCGCAGATTTTCGATCTGCCGCCAAGCGGGGCAGTGGGCGCGCTTCGAGCCCACCACTCCTGCAAAGATCCCTCTGCCGTCACGGCATGCGCACGACGAACAGCTTGCGCGTCGTCTCCACGACCTCCCAGATACCTGAGAATCCCGGCCGCAGAATGAAGCTGTCGCCCGTTCTCAGCACGCGCGGCGCCTCCGTACCGGCCTCGTGCACGATGGAGATACCGGACAGGATGGAGCAGAATTCCCATTCGTCATAGACGATGCGCCAAGCGCCCGGCGTCGATTCCCAGACGCCGGCATAGAGCTTCTCGGCGTCGCGCTCCTCCACCAGCCAGGTTCGGGTTCTCGGATTGCCCTTGATGATCCGGTCGGGATCAGGACCTCCGTCCTCCGGTTCAACGGCAGTGAGATCGAAGCCCAGGAACAATGCATCGTCATCCATGGCAAACCTCTCCTTCTGCCGGCGACCGCGTAGGCCCGCCGCGTGCCCTTGTCAGCTGATCCCGTAAACGCGGGCGGCGTTGAGGTGGAACAGCTTCTCTCGCTCAGTCTGGCTCGCCGCCGCGACGAGGCGCTGCGTCGCCTCGACCCAATCCGCGAGCGAGGCGCACTGCGCCGACCATGGCCAGTCGCTTCCCCAGACGACGCGATCCCAGCCGAAGGTTTCAATGGTCGTCTCAACCACCGGCCGAAGGTCATCCACGGTCCATCCGTCGCCAACCGTGCCAATGACACCCGACACCTTCGCAACGACGTTCGGCCGACGGGCGAGGTCAGCAAGCGCCGATTTCCAGGCCGCGAACAAGTCCGGCCGCGATGCCGAGCCGCCGCCGCAGTGATCGAGCACGAAGGCGACGCCGGGACAAGCGTCGACGAGTTCGGCGGCAATGCCAAGCTGATCGGCACGCACGCAGACGTCGAAGGTGAGGCCGGCGCCAGCGAGTCGGCGAACGTTGTCGCGGAAAACCAGCGTTCGCGAAACGTCATCGGGCACCACGTGCAGGATGCGGCGGAACCCCCGCACAAAGGAATCGGCGCAGGCGCGATCGACTTGCGCGGGGAATGTCGCGTCCTCCGGCCGTCCATTTGAGACGGCAGCGCGGATACGGCGGGCAGGATCGCCTGCAAGGCCGCGGACGAGCTCGGTTTCGCGATCGATATCGGCCGCACCGACATCGACCTCCATGTGCAGGCAGTCGGTGACGCCAAGCGGATGCGCCTTGGCGGCGTAGAGCTCGTAGGTCCAATCCTGCGCGGCGAGGGCCGGCTCGCTCCCGAGCCAGGCGTAGGCCAGCCTATCCCGATAGATGAGATGCAAATGCGTGTCGATCAGGCGCGTTGGAACGCTCATTGGGGGCCTCGGGCAGGCAGAGGGCCTTGGCTGGCTGTTGCGGGAGAGTAGAGGAAAAAAGCGGGGTCAGGACCCCGACGAAGGTTGCAGAGCGCCGCCGGCCGTCGGACGGGTGTTTGTCACCTTCCCGGCGTCGCCATCCTGCGATAGAAGCGGAGACCCTTTGTTTTTCCGGGACGATCCTCATGAAGCTCATTCGCCACGGCGCTGTCGGCGCCGAAAAGCCGGGTCTCGTTGACGCCGCCGGTCGCTATCGCGATCTCTCCGGCCATGTCGCCGATCTTTCTGGCGCTGCGCTGTCGAAGGCATCGTTCGCCGCGCTTGCCGCCATCCCTCCGGCGAGCCTGCCCCTGGTCCCCGAGGGCACTCGCCTCGGCGCGCCCGTGGCCGGCACACGCAACTTCATCGCCGTCGGCTTGAACTATGCCGACCACGCTGCCGAGACCGGCGGCACGGTGCCTCGCGAGCCTCTGCTGTTCAGCAAGGCACCCAACTGCATCGTCGGGCCCAATGACGACATCCTGATCCCGCCGGGCGCCACCAAGCTCGACTGGGAGGTGGAACTGGCCATCGTCATCGGCGAGAGCGCCTGGCAGGTCGAGGAAGCCGACGCCTTCAACCATGTGGCTGGCTTTGTGCTCTGCAACGACGTCTCCGAGCGCGCCTTCCAGATGGAAGGTACGGGCCAATGGCTGAAGGGCAAGAGCGCCCCCACCTTCGGCCCGCTCGGCCCCTGGCTGGTGACGCCCGACGAGATCGCCGACGTTCAGGCACTGGCCATGGAACTCGACCTCAACGGTGCGCCGCGACAGCGCGGCAATACCGCCACCATGGTATTCGGCGCCCGGACACTGGTGTCCTACATATCGCGGTTCGTCCGCCTCGATCCGGGCGACGTCATCACGACCGGCACGCCGCCGGGCGTCGGCATGGGCCGCAAGCCACCAGAATTCCTGAGGGCGGGCGACGTGCTGCGTCTGTCGGTCGAAGGACTCGGTGAGCAGCGCCAGGTGGTGGCTGCGTCCTGAGCGACGCCGGCCGGATCCTCTAGATCCCTCCGGCGGTTGGTGACAGCGACTGCATCAGTGACAAGCGCGCCGACGAAAGATGTCGCCGGCAGGCGGCCTCGACCGCTTCCGGCCGGTGCGTTTTCAGTGCCTCGATGTAGTCGAGATGCTCGAGGATCGCCTTGCCGTTGCGCTCGCGGGCATTCGCCTTGTTCCACTGGTAGTGGTAGTGGAAGACGATGGCGATGATGTCGTAGAAGTCGATGATGAAGCGGTTGCCCGAGGCCTGCTGGATCAGCCGGTGCAGGCGGTCGTCGAGCTCGGAGAATTCGAGATAGCGGCGATCGATGTCGGCCAGCACCTCGACATGGGCGCGGCGCAACGACTCGAGTTCGGTCCAGGCAGCATCGTCGGATGGCAGGCCAGCGAAGGCGACGGCCGATTTCAGCTCGAACATCTCGCGCACGTCGGTCAATTCCTCGGCGAACTGGCGGGTGAATCCCTTCAGCACCCAATGGCTGTTCGGTCGTTTGTCGATGAGGCCGAAGCGGCTGAAGCGGATCAGGAATTCGCGCACGGAGGTCGTGCCGACGCCGATTTCTCGGGCCAGCTCCAACTCGTTGATCTGCATGCCCGGTTCAGCGCCCCCCATCAGGATGCGCTTCATGAACGTGCGCTCGATCACCTCCGACAGCGAACTGGTCTCGTGCTCGGGGAAGAAATCGGCCTTGGTCGGCGAGCGCTGCACCGCCTTGGAGCGCTTGTTCCACTCAATGAGGCTGGCCTCGACCATCTGCGAGAGGATGGAGCGCACCGTCGTTCGAGACACGCCAAGCAGAGTGCAGAGTTCCGGCTCGGAGGGCAGACTCTCGCCCACAACCAACAGTCGCAGACACCTGTTGTAGGCGTCCTTGAAAACGGTATTCTGCTTCGGCATGTTCACCTCGTTTCCGGCCGTGTTCGCCGGCTGCGGAAGAGCGGGACCGACCCGGCGGTCTCGCCCAGCCCCTTTGTTTTCACGCCGCCACTCGGCAGGAAAGTCCGCAACTTTCCGAGTTGGCCTGCGGAGGCGCCTGCCAGCCAAAACGGTGTGCCGCTTGCCTCACACGCCTCGTTCCACCACCGTCCAGGATTCCGGCTTGTGTCAGGCTGATGTACCGAAGGAGGCGACCACTGCAAGCGTGGCTCGCTATACTGCATATTATCGACAAAGAACATCAAGCGAAACGGGTCTTTGGCATTGGGACTGAGGGCGGTCGCCGCCGCGGTATCGTTTTGGCGCCCGTCGGCCGGTCAACAGTCTCCCTTATCGCAGTTCACCGTCCTGTAGCCGCGCCACCGCGCTAGGCCCCATCGTGCTGAGCTTTGATGGGATGCCTCCGATCAAGGCTGCACAACGCGGCGCATACATTTCTTTTCCTGCAGTATATGTAACGTATATTCTATACGGCCTATTGGCCAAAAGTCGACCTTCGTTTACAACCCGTTGATATATATATGTATGTCATGTATTGACATGATGTGAAACGTTCTGAGAATTGGAAAACACGGAGGATGGACCGGGGATCGAAACAAGTTCGTTTCGTTTTTCCGTAAAATGTTGTAAGACCTTGCTATCCGGCTCCCATAGTCGGCGGCGTTTGGGGAAATGCAGGGCGATGTCGACCAAAGGGTCGGTCGCCCTCCGGCCTGCGGGCCTTGCGCTAGTTGGGAGTTTCGGCTAATTGTCGCCTGTCGCTGTTTTTTATCGATAAAGTCCGATGGCTGAGGAGCATGGATCGGACATTGTCGGAGGCGACGCTGATCTCGGGAGGATCACACCATGAAAGCTGTTGGCATTACCCGTCGCACGCTCGTTGCGCTGGCCGGCGCCGTCGCGCTGTCGGCCGTCGCCCCGGTTGCCGCCCAGGCCGAAGAGTACACCATTCCGATCATCGTCAAGGACACCACGTCCTTCTACTGGCAGATCGTGCTGGCTGGCGCCCGCGCCGCTGGCAAGGATCTCGGGGTGACAGTAAACGAGCTCGGTGCCCAGTCCGAGGCTGACATCAACGGCCAGATCTCGATCATCGAGAACGCCGTTTCCTCGGGCGCCAACGCCATCGTGGTGGCGCCGACCGAATTCAAGGCACTCGGCAAGCCGATCGACGAGGCCGCAAAGTCCGTGCCGATCATTGGCATCGACTCCGGCGCCGATTCCAAGGCCTTCACGTCCTTCCTGACCACTGACAACGTCCAAGGCGGCCGCATTGCCGCCGACGGCCTCGCCGCCGCCATCGGCGCCGCCAATGGAGGCAAGGTGGAAGGCGATATCGCCCTGATCACCAACCTGCCGGGCGCCGGCTCGCTCGAACAGCGCGCCCAGGGCTTCAAGGAGCAGCTGGCCGCCAAGTATCCCGGGCTCAAGCTGGTCGCCGACAAAGTCGGCGACGGTCAGGCAACCACCGCGCTCAACATCATGACCGATCTGTTGACCGCCAATCCGGATCTCAAGGGCGTCTTCGCGTCGAACCTGATCGCCGCCCAGGGTGCCGGCCAGGCGATCGCCGAAAACAAGCTGGGCGACAAGGTGGCGTTGATCGGCTTCGACAACGACGACAAGCTGGTCGGCTTCCTGAAGGACGGCGTGATCGACGCGCTTGTGGTGCAGGACCCGTATCGCATGGGTTACGACGGGATCAAGACGGCGCTTGCCGCCGCCAAGAAGGAGAAGGTCGAGGCGTTTGTCGACACCGGCGCCAACTTGGTGACCACGGCGAACATGAACGAGCCGCGCGCCCAGGAACTGCTGAACCCCAAGGTAAAGTAGGCAAGGCTTCGGCGTCCGGACGGTCCTGAAGCGACCGTCCGGACAGCCACAGGCATTGCGCCGGATCCCTCCAGATCCGGCGTCTTTCTCCATGCCGAGCCGGGCTGCGGCCCGCGCCGCCGGCACCGGCTAGCGCCGGGACTCGCGGCCGGAATCGCGGCGATTGCACGGCTTGCATCTCAAACTGACGCGGGTTGATCATGGTCGGAACCAATCCCCACGGGCAGACGGCCGAGGCCGCCGTCGCCACCGCGAGCGTGCCTATTCTCGAATTGCGCGGCCTCGAGAAGCGCTATGGCGCTACTCATGCACTGAAACCGGCCGATCTCATCTTCGCCCGAGGTGAGATTCACGCCATTGTTGGCGAGAATGGCGCCGGCAAGTCGACGCTCATCAAGCTCTTGACCGGCGTGATTACGCGCACCTCCGGCGAGGTGTTCTGGGAAGGCCAGCCGGTGGCGCTCGCCACACCGCACGAAGCCATCGAGTTCGGCATCAACGCCGTCCATCAGGAGGTGGTGCTCTGTCGTCATCTGACGGTTGCCGCCAACATGTTCCTCGGCGACGAAGATGTTGGCTTCGGCCTGCTCAAAAAACGCGACATGACGCGGAAGGCGCAGGCGATCCTTGACGACCTTGGCTTCCAGCTACCGGCGCACGTGCTGCTCGGCGACCTCACCATCGGCCAACAGCAACTGATCGCCACCGCCCGCGCCTCCATCCGCGGCACGCGCTTCCTGATCTTCGATGAGCCGACCGCCTATCTCACCCGCACCGAGGCGGCGCAGCTGTTCGCGCTGATCCGTCGCCTCAAGGAGCGCGGCGTCACCATCGTCTACATCAGCCATCGCCTCGAGGAGGTGTTCGAGCTGTCGGACCGCGTGTCGATCCTGCGCGACGGCACGCTGGTCGGCACCCGCGTCACCACCGAGACCAACGAGACCGAGCTGATCTCA
>JAGSYU010000090.1 GCA_018262575.1 Pseudomonadota bacterium
CTTCAAGCACATCCTGTCCGAAGGCCTGTGCGACATCATCCAGCCCGATCCGTCGCATGCCGGCGGCATCACCGAGACGCGCAAGATCGCCGCCATGGCCGAAGCCTATGACGTGGCGCTGGCCCTTCATTGCCCGCTGGGACCGATCGCCCTGGCCGCCAACCTGCAGCTCGACGCGGTCTGCTACAACGCCTTCATTCAGGAGCAGAGCCTCGGCATCCACTACAACAAGGGCAACGACCTGCTCGATTACGTCAAGGACCGCTCGGTGTTCGACTATGCCGAAGGCTTCGTCACCATGCCCACCGGCCCCGGTCTCGGCATCGAGGTGAACGAGGACTACGTCAAGGAGCGGGCCGCCGTCGGCCACCGCTGGCGTAACCCGGTCTGGCGGCATGCCGACGGATCGTTCGCCGAGTGGTGAGTGACCCGGCCTGAGAGGCTCGGGATCGAACCGGCCATTGGACGCAGCAATCTGGAGCGCCTTCGAAGGAAGCTGGTCAGCACCCTTCTGGGCGAAGGCCGTGGCGCCGAGACGATGCGCTTAAGCGATTCCCGAATAAATAGATCCCGGTTTTGCGTCCGGAATTGCGCCTTGACTAGGATCCATGGAGCTATGGGCGAGCCATGGTCTGCCCGACCACGTCGGTTGCTTTGACGAGACGGGCCGCGCGACCACCCTCAGCCCAAAAGGTCGCCGTTGCCGAGCCTTTTCCGTCCATCCTGTCTGCCATCGTCACGCGCCGGCCCTCGACAGCCCGCCGATACCGGCGTGCGAGCGATGGGTTTACATACAAAAACGGCGAGAGCATCAGCACTTCTTGCCTTGGCAAACTTGCCAGGCAAATGAGCGATAGCATTGGCGAGCCGTCAGACTAATGCTTAACTGTAAAAATATCCAAATATGACCTCGGTATATTGCATGATATCTGCAAAAATATCTGAATTAATTAGAGTAAAAACAAAAACTACCGTCCGGAAATTCCGATTAATTGAAATGTAAATTCTCCACAATTATCGAAAATACATTACAAACATAGAATGTTATTTCGAATTATCCTCCTGTTAACCATCAATGATCAAAGTTGTAAGCGGCCCAATGGCAGCGAATCGATTGAGTTCATTAATTCTACCTGCGGTTGGGAACGGATGTAGCTAACAGGAGAAGGCGACGAACATGCAGACGCAGTCCCAGGCCGCTGGAGTTCGGCGGTCCGTTAACATCTCCACCCGCATTGGCCTCGGCTTTGCCGCCATCTTGGTGATCCTGGCGGTCACCGCCGGCATGTCGCTCAGAAGCCTTTCAAGCATCGGCGGCGATATCGGCACCCTGTTCGCTGTGATCGACGTCACCGACAAAGCCAACGCCGTTCAGGCGAGCTTCCTCGAATACCGGCGCGCCGCGCGCGAAGTGATCTACACGACGCTGGCGGACACCGAAGCCGCCGTCTCCGAGAGGGCCACCGCCATGCGGGCCGCGCTCGACGACTCCCTGAAGGCGACCACGGACGGCGTACAGCTCGACCATCTCCGCGCCATGCAGGCCAACTTCGAGACCTACGACGGCCTGCTCGCCGACCTCATCAAGACCCGTGGCGAGGCCAAGCGTCTGACCGACGAGCAACTCACACCGCTCGGCGTGTCGCTGCGCACCGATCTTGAGGCGATCATCGACGAGGCCGGCCAGGGATCGGCCGTGGCAACAGGCTCCGAAAAGGCCCTGCGCTTCATTCTGACCGGCCGCATCTTCGCCACCAAAGCGACGGCCGGAACCGAGGCCGACGCCGACAAGAACGCCCTCGAAGCCTTCAAGGATGCCGACGCGGCCCTCCAGACCGCTGTGGCGGCCGCCACTCCTCCCCTCGGCAGCCGGCTTGGAACGGTCCGCGATCACGCCAAGCAGTATGTCGACAGCTTCGCCAAGATCTTCTCGCTGACCAACGGCATCGAAGACCAGGCGACCAAGATGCGCGTCTACGTCGCCAAACTCGCCGACGAGTTCTCCGGCTTCCAGTCGGCCATCCGTCAGTCCCAGGCGACCCTCAAGACGGGCACCGAAGCGGCACAGGCCTCGACGGTGACGACCCTGTGGAGCTTTGCCGGCGGCGGCTTGCTGCTTGGCCTGGCGCTCGCCGTGCTGATCGGCCGCAGCCTGTCACGCCCCATCGTGTCGATCACCCGCGCCATGCAGGGGATTTCCGAGGGCGACCTGTCCGTCGCCGTCCCCGGCCTCGGGCGGGGCGACGAAGTCGGCACGATGGCGGCGACGCTGAACGTGTTCAAGCAGAGCCTTGAGGAGAACCTGCGCATGCGCGCCGAGCAGGAGCGCGCCAAGGCCGAGGCCGAGACGCGCCGTCGCGCCGAGATGCAGGGAATGGCCGACGCCTTCGAGACGGCGGTCGGCGGCGTGGTCGAAATGGTGGTCGGCGCCTCGACGCAGTTGCAATCGGCCGCCCAGTCGATGTCGGCGGCCACCGAGGAGGTCTCCAACCAGTCCGTCACCGTGGCAAGCGCCGCCGAGGAGGCCTCCACCAACGTCGAGACCGTCGCGGCCGCCGCCGAAGAGCTTGCCACCTCGATCGCCGAGATCAAGCGCCAGGCCGACGAGAGCACCACGGTCGCCTCGAAGGCCAGCAAGGACGCCCAACTGACGGCGGCGCGGGTGCGCGAACTGGCCGAAAGCGCCAACCGCATCGGCGAAGTGGTCAACCTGATCGACAGCATCGCTTCGCAGACCAACCTGTTGGCACTGAATGCCACCATTGAAGCCGCCCGTGCCGGCGAAGCGGGCAAGGGCTTTGCCGTCGTCGCCGCCGAGGTCAAGCAGCTCGCCGACCAGACCTCGCGAGCGACCTCGCAGATCTCCAGCCAGATCGGCGAGATCCAGGCGTCGACCCAATCGTCGGCCGAGGCGATCGTCGTCATCACCGGAGTGATCGAGCATCTGAACCGCATCGCCACGTCGATCGCCACCGCCGTCGACCAGCAGGGCGCGGCGACCGGCGAGATCGCCCGCAACGTCAGCCAGGCGTCGATCGGCACGCATCAGGTGTCGCAGAACATCGTCGGCATCACGCAAGCGGCGACCGAATCGTCGGGGTCGGCGACGCAGGTGCTGGCCGCCGCCAACGATCTGGCACGGCAGTCCGACACGCTGCGGCGCGAGGTCGGCACCTTCCTCTCGGGCATCCGCGCCGGTTGAGGCATCGCCCCGCCACGGCGGCCGCTTACGAGCGGCCGGCCGGTGGCGGCAGGTTCCAGTCCCAGCGCATGGCCGCCAGACGGAACAGAATGGAGACGCCGCCGCCGGCCACGGCGACCGGCACGCTCGGCAGGTGATAATAGTCGCCGACGGAGACCATCAGCGCGCCGACCAGCGCCGCCAGCGCATAGATCTCCTTGTGCAGCACCATCGGCGTCTGCGCCGCCAGGATGTCGCGGCCGATGCCGCCGCCGATGGCGGTGATCATGCCCACCACCGCCGCCATCAGCGGCGACAGGCCGGCTTCCATCGCCTTGCGCGTGCCAACCACCACGTAGAGCCCGAGCCCCAGCGCGTCGAACACCGCCACCGGCGCGGCAAGACGGGCAATCAGGTTGTGGGCGAAGATGCAGCAGAAGCCGGCGGCGCAGGAAATGGCGAAGTAGTGCCAGGTGACGAAAGCCACCGGCGGCACGGCGCCGATCACCACGTCGCGCATGATGCCGCCGAAGGTGGCGGCGACGAAGGCCAGAAAGACGATGCCGAACGGATCGAGCCGCCGCTCCACGGCGCGGGTGCCGCCACTGAGGGCGAAGGCGAAGCAGCCGACGAAGTCGACCAGGGTGAGGAACATGATGGGTCTGCCGGTCTTGCCGGGCGAGCGAAGGCCCGCGCCGGGATTCAAAAGAGATCTGGCCGCCTTCTCTCACGTTGACGCGCCGAACGGAAGACCGTCGTCCGTACCGATCCATTGCACCCGCGACACGCACCCGGCATGATCGGCCACCGCCGGCCGCTGCCCGGCCGATCCGCAGGAGATCGCCCATGCCCCGTCCCCATCGCGCCCTTGTCCTCGCGATGCTCTGCCTTCTCGCTGGCGCGGCGGCCGCCAGCGCGGCACCGGCGCTCAGGCGCGGCATCAACGTCGAGGTCTGGCAGACCTGGACCGACCGGGACGCTTTCCTCGCCCCCGACTTCGACCGGGGAAATTTCCCCGACTGGATGGCCCGCGTCGATGACCGGCAACTGTCCCGCCTCAAGGCCGAGGGGTTCGATTTCGTTCGCCTCAACATCGATTCCGCCGCCCTCCTATGGGCGGGCGACGATGGCGCCGGCCCGCTGATCGACCGCATCGTGGCGGCGACGGAGCGCCTGCAGGCGCTGGGCCTTGCGGTGATCGTCGACCTGCATCTGCTGCCCGCCGACGAGATGCGCCCTGATGGCCTGGAAGACGTGATCGGCACCAGGGACCATGCGCCGCGGCTCTGGGACCGCTATCTCGGCCTCGTCACGCGCGTTGCCGGCCGCCTTGCCGCCCTGCCACCCGACCTCACGCTCCTGGAGCCGATCAACGAACCCGACCAGGACTGGACTTCCCATCTCACCCTGACCGACCGCTGGCCGGACCAGCTCGCCGCCTTGCGGGCCGCCGCCCGGGCGGTGGCGCCGAAGCTGACGCTGGTGCTGACCGGCGGCCGGTCGGGCGGCATCGACGGGTTGCTGCGGCTCGACCCGGCGCCGTTTGCCGATGACCCCGACATCGTCTGGACCTTCCATTATTACGAGCCGATGGCCGTCAGCCACGCCGGCCGACCATGGCTTGACGATCCCGGTCGCTATCTCATCCACCTGCCGTATCCGGCCGCCCTCGTCGATGACGCCGCCGGCAAGCGGCTGCTGCGCGAAGCCAGGGCCCGGATCGCCAAGGGCGTTGCTGATCCGCAGCGCCGGCAGGAGCTCGACGCGGCGGTCGGCGAGGCGCTCGACGACTATCGCGCCACGGTGGCCGGCCCGGCCACCATCGCCGCCGATTTCGCTCGGGTGGGTGACTGGGCGGCCCGCAACGCCATCCCGGCTGGGCGCGTCCTGCTCGGCGAGTTCGGCGTCTATCAGGAGGGTGCCGATCCGGCCGCCCGGATCGCCATCATCGGCGCGACGCGCGCTGCCGCCGATCGGCAGGGGTTTGCCTGGGCGGTGTTCACCGCCGGCCTCACCCAGCCCAAAGCGGGCTTCGCGGTGATCGGCAACGGCGCCACCCTCGCCCTCGAGCCGAAGGTGAAGGCGGCGCTGGGTCTGGCCAGGAAATAGACTCAAGCAACTCCAGCAAAAGTGGGAACCGGCTTTGCGTCCGGAGTTGCGTGGAAACAAAAGGATAGAGCACGTCGGCAAACCTGAGTTCGCCAGATGTGCTTGTGCATTGGTGCACAGGAAAGATTCACGGCGCGTTAAGCGCGAATGCACTCGATTCCGCTGTATATGCATCAACTTATCCAATCGAACGGGCCCTTGCGGGCCGTATCATTCGATTGGGTCGATGCACTAGCGGCGGACGGCCCGCTCGCCGACGAACAGGAACACGACGGCGGCCACGGTGAACAGCGGCAGCATCGATATGGCCGCCGAAAGCCCCATATGGTCGGCCAGCGCGCCGATCGCCCAGGGGACGATCAGAATGGACAGGCCACTGGCCAGCGAGGCGCGCGCCGTCGCCAACTCGCCGAACGGGCCGGCGATGACGATCGCCTTGGTCAGCGTCAGCGGATATTGCAGCGCGCAGCCGAGGCCGACGGCGAACAGGCCGATCACCGCGATCGGCAGGCTCGGCGAGCCCCAGAACACGAAGAAGGCCGGCACCGTGATGATCGCCGACAGGTAGAGCGCCCGCGCCGAGGTGATCCGCGTCAGAACAACCGCCGACGACAGGCGCCCCACCAGCATGCCGAGCGAGAAGGCACCGGCGGTCACCGCCGCCGAGGCCACCGGCACCCCTTTGACTCGAGCGAGGAATTCCGTCGCCCACACCAGCACCGACTGCTCGACGCCGACAAAGGCCATGATCGCCAGCCAGTAAAACCAGTAGGCGGTGGGCAGGCGGCCGCCACGCCCGGCCTCACCGGGGACAGCGACGGGCGTCGCCGCCGCGTCCGGCATCGGCACGCCTCGCAGGAAAAGGAGGAGCAGGCCGGCCAGCACCACCCCGAGCAGGAGCGCCGCCCGCCAGCTCAAGCCGATGGCGACAAACAGGCCCACCGCCATCGCCGCCGTCAGCGAGGCGACGTAGGAGATGCCATTGGCTTCGCCGATCGCCACCGAGCGGTTGGCGCCGTGCCAGTCGGCGAGCAGCGTCGGCACGACGATCAGTACCAAGCAGCCAACCGTGCCCATCAGGAAGCAGCCGAGAATGCTGACCACCGGATTGGGCGCGGCGATGATGGCCAGCGCCCCCACCGCCATGCCGGCCAGCCCGACCATCACCGACCAGAGCCGGCCATACCGCCGCGTCAGCCGTTCGCCGAACAACCCCGAGACGATCAGCCCGGCCGCCACCGCCGCCGGATGCAGCGTCACCACGCGGTAGCTGAGATCAAACTCGTCCTTCAGGAACGGGATGATGTTGCCCTGGATGTTCAGAAAGAAGGTGAACTGGGCGAGCGCCAGATAGGCGGCCCAAGTCAGCCGATCGCGCCGGATGGCCGTCGGGGCGGGCGGAGTGCGGGAAGCGATGGTCATGGGATCCACATGAAGAAGGCGCCCTCCTCCACCGGTCCACCGGCAGTCGGCACGACGCCCCTTTGAAACGATACAGAAAGCTAGGTCCGCCCCACAATGCTGTCAAGCACGGAGAGGGGCGACACAGGCGATCGCCTATGAAATCGGCGGTCGCCTACCGGTTCATGGAACAGGCGTGGCCGATACAGGGTCGGGGTCTGAATGATCAGGCCCAAAGCATGTCAGGGTGGCCGTCACAACCCGGCGCACGATGGCCCGCCGTTGCGGCCATCGCGACGCCACCCGTCTTCACGCCATGCCGAGCGCGTTCATATAGAGTTCGAGGATGGCTTCCGCCTCCTGGCGCTCATCCGGGTCCTGCTTGCGCAGCCGCAGGATGGCCCTGACCGCCTTGACGTCGTAGCCGCGGCCCTTCAGCTCGGCCATCACGTCCTTGATGTCATCCTGGAGAGCAGACTTTTCTTCCTCAAGCCGCTCGATGCGCTCGATGAACTGCCGGAGTTCACCCGCCGCGACGCCGCCCTGCGATTCTGCCGATTCCATGCTCATGGGATTTCTGTCCTGCCGATCTTGTCATTGGGTTCGGGCGAAGCCGCCGCCCGTGAGGCCGGCATGAAGTCCGAACTTCATGGGGCCGTCAACCGTTTTCGAGCGGTCATTCACATGCCCGGTCCGTCGGCGCGCGATCTGTAAAAGACGCTCTGCCGCATCGCCGGCCGCGCCGAAAGCGGCGTCACCACCTCAAAAATCGTCTGCGCCCAACGGTTTGCGCCTGCCTCATCGGCGATGTGGTCCTGCCGCACCTCGATGAGGAGATGAGCAAGGCCGCGCGCCGTGCCGTGATGATAGAGCGTATCGTTGCGGAGCGCCCCGTCATAGGGCTCATTGTCGCCGACCATCAGGCCACGCGCCCGGAAGGCGTCGAGCGCCGGGGTCACCATGCGATCGTCGCTGTCCCAGAGAATCGCCATGTCCCAGGGGCGGGGAACGCCGCGCCAGGCCGGCGTGAAGGAATGGATGGACAGGATCACCGGCGGCGCGCCGGCACCGATCATCCGGTCGATCAGCTCGGTGATCGCCCGATGATAGGGGCGGTGGAACCGCTCGATGCGCCGCCGCCGCTCGGCGGCATCAACGCCGGCATTGCCCGGCACGATCGCCCCGTCGGACAGCCGCATCACCAGCGTCGGGTCGTCCTCGCCGCGATTGGCGTCGATCAGAAGGCGCGAGAAGCGCGTTAGAAGGGCCGGCGCGCCGGTGACCGCGGCGAGGCGATGGACGAGCCATGCCGTGCCGATGTCATAGGCGATGTGCCGCTCGAACTCGGCGGCCGGCAGGCCGAGATCGCCATAGGGAGGCGGCACCCGATTGGACGCATGGTCGGCCAGGATGAGCAGGCCGCCCGTCTCGTCGCCGGGCAGAAAGGTGAAGGGGGCGTCGTCGTCCATCGGGTCCTGCATGGCGGATGATCTTAAATGCTGCTATCGATCGGATAAAGTTAAGATCCGTCCACTGGCGTCACCGGCCGGCCGACCGTTGCACTTCCGCCGCGGTCCACCCGGAGGCCGCCCCTCCAGGTCCGTTCATGCCGTTTGCCAGATCGTTGCCGCTGTCCGCCCGCCCCGGTGAGGTCGTGGCCTTCCTTGCCCTCTGCCTTGGCGCGGTCGCCATGGGCATATCGCCGATCTTCGTCCGTCTCGCCGACGTCGGGCCGTTCGCCAGCGCCTTCTGGCGCGTCGCGCTGGCGGTGCCGGTGCTGGCCATCTGGGCGGTGAGCGAGGGCGGAGCCGCGGCGCTGGTCACCGCCTTCCGCTCGAAAGCCATCTGGCTCGCCGGCGTCTTCTTCTCGATCGACCTGTTCTTCTGGCATCTGTCCATTCTCAACACCTCGATCGCCAACGCTACCTTCCTGTCGTCGATGGCGCCGATCTGGGTGCTGCTGTTCTCCGGCCTGTTCATCGGCGAGAAGGTCGGCCGCCGCGAGGCCGGCGGCGTCATCGTCTGCATCCTCGGCGGCGCCGTGCTGCTCGGCGGTTCCTACACGCTCGATTCCGACAAGCTGATCGGCGACATCTACGGCATCGGCACCTCCTTCGGCTTCGGCACCTATTTCCTGGCCGTCCGCGCCGCCCGCCGCCAGCACAGCACCGGAACCGTCACCTTCGGCGCCACCACGGTGACGGCGCTTTGCCTCGGCATCGTCGCCTTCACGCTGGAACCGAAGATGTTGCCCGCCTCGCTGGCCGGGGCGGCAACGCTGGCCGCCCTCGCCTATATCAGCCACATCGGCGGGCAGGGTTTGCTTGCCTTCGCCCTCGGCTATCTGTCCGCCGCCTTCTCGTCGCTGGTCATCTTCATGGAGGTGATCGCCGCCGCCCTGCTCGCCTTCCTGGTGTTCAACGAGGCGATCGGCTGGAGCCAGGCGATCGGCGGCCTGATGATCCTCGGCGGCATCTGGATCGCCCGGCCGCGATCGTGACCGGCGTCCTTTGGACGCGACCAAAGACTGGAGCGTAAGCCTTTGAGGATGCGTGTTAATGTTGACAGGAGACAGGACAGGGCGGATCGGCGTAACGCCTTGCGTAATTATACGTTGACATTTTGCCGTAGGTCACGCGATAAGGCGGGGCATTCTCCGATGAGCACCGGACAAGGATCGTTGGCGGGCGGAATACCGATGGCGGCACTCGAGGGACCGGTACGACGGACACGGCCGGCGCTTGCCGCCGTAGCATTGTCGCTCCTCGCACTCGTCGCCGCGACGCCCGCGAAAGCCGACCTCAGGCTCTGCAACAAGACCGACGGCACCATTTCCGTGGCGATCGGCTACAAGGCCGCCGACGGCTGGCGCTCCGAAGGCTGGTGGAACATCGGCGGATCGAAATGCGGAACGCTGCTGACCGGCGCTCTCAGCTCGCGCTTTTACTACCTCTACGCCGTCGACAGCCAACATGGCGGCGAGTGGGGCGGCAAGGCGTTCATGTGCACGAGACGCAAGATGTTTACCATTGGCGGCATCGAGAACTGTGTCGCTCGCGGCTATGAGCGGACGGGCTTCTTCGAGGTCGACACTGCCGAACAACGCAGCTGGACCGTACACCTCTACCAGCCGACCCAAAAAGGAAACGGGGCGAAATGAGACGAAACCGCAAGGTCAAGATTCTTGCAACTTTGGGCCCCTCCTCCTCCGACAAGGACATGATTGCCCGGCTCCATCAAGCGGGTGCGGACTGCTTCCGCATCAACATGAGCCACACCAATCATGAGAAGCTGCGCTTCTACGTGTCGACCATCCGCGAAGTCGAAGCCGAGGCCGGCCGGCCCATCGGCATCCTCGCCGACCTGCAAGGCCCCAAGCTGCGCGTCGGCACCTTTGCCAATGGCCCCGTCTTCCTGGAGATCGGCGCCAAATTCGCCTTCCACCGCGAGAAATTCGACGGCGACGTCACCGGCGTCACGCTGCCGCATCCGGAAATCATCGACGCGCTCGAGCCGGGCCATCGCCTGTTGATCGACGACGGCCGCTTGCGGCTGCGCATCATCGAGAACGACCGCAAGCTGGCCATCGCCCAGGTGGAAGTCGGCGGCAAGATTTCCGACCGCAAGGGCGTCAGCCTGCCCGACACCGTTCTCACCTCGGGCGCCCTGACCGAGAAGGACCGCGCCGATCTCACCGCCGCACTCGAAGCCGATGTCGACTGGATCGCCCTGTCCTTCGTGCAAGGGCCGGAAGACCTGTTGGAGGTCCATGAGATCGTCGACGGCAAGTGCGGCGTCATGGCCAAGATCGAGAAGCCGCAGGCCGTCAAGCGCTTCAACGAGATTCTCGAACTGTCCGACGCCATCATGGTGGCGCGCGGCGACCTCGGCGTCGAGCTGCCGCTCGAGCAGGTGCCGAGCGTGCAGAAGAGCATCACCCGCACCACGCGCAAGGCCGGCAAGCCGGTGGTCGTCGCCACGCAGATGCTGGAATCGATGATCCAGTCGCCGGTGCCGACGCGCGCCGAAGTGTCCGACATCGCCAACGCCGTCTTCGAAGGCGCCGACGCGGTCATGCTGTCGGCCGAATCGGCGGCCGGCGCCTATCCGGTCGAGGCGGTTCAGACCATGAGCCACGTCGCCGAGGAAGTGGAGAGCTCCGAGCACTTCCACTCGATCCTGGCCGGCCAGCGAGGCGAACCGGACGCGACCCCGGCCGACGCCATTTCCGCCTCGGCCCGCCAGATCGCCGAGACGCTCGGCATCGCCGCCCTCGTCTGCTTCACCGCCTCCGGCGCCACCGGCCTGCGCGCCGCCCGCGAACGGCCATCGACGCCGATTCTCGCGCTGTCGCCCAACCGCTCGATGGCCCGCCGCCTGGCGCTGGTCTGGGGCATCCACTCGGTGGTGACCGACGACGCCCGCTCGCTCAACGATCTCGTGCAGCGCGCCAGCCGCATCTCGGCCGAGGAAGGCTTCACCAAGCCCGGCGATCGCATCATCATCACCGCCGGTGTGCCGTTCGGAACGGCCGGCGTGACCAATCTGCTGCGCATCGCCAGCATCGGCGCCGACGGCAAGTCGGGCATCTGATGGGCTGACGGGGCGCCGGAAAGTCGGCGCCCCTTTTTTCGGACGTGTTGCCGGCAGATGATGCTCGGCTATCGCGACGAGGACATGGCCCGGGATCTGAACGGAAACTGCCGGGACATGACTGTCCCGGCAGTTTTTCGTTGTTTCCAGGCTGTCTTCAGCTTCGCTTGCGGAAATTCAGCCAGCGCGGCAGCATCGACATCCCGCTCCCCCGCCGACGGATGAGATCGACGATGACGGCGATCAACACGAAGAGGCCGATGATGACGCGCTCCCAATAGGACGACACGTTCATCAGGACGATACCGTTGCCGAGCAACGCCATGAAAAGGGCGCCCAGCAACGTGCCGAATATGGTGCCAACGCCGCCGCTCAGCGATGTGCCGCCGATGATGGCGGCGGTGATCGACGGCATCAGCCAGCTGGCGCCAATGGTCGGCTGACCGGCGTTCATGCGGCTGACGAACATCATGCCGGCCAGCGCCGCCGAGCCGCCGGCGATGGCGTAGACCATCACCTCGATCCGCTCCGAATGCAGGCCCGCAAAGCGCGAGGCTTCGCGATTGCCGCCGACGGCGAACACGCTGCGGCCGAACGGCGTGTTGGTGGTGACCCAGGCCAAGATCGCGAAGATCAGCAGCATGATGGCGACCGGAACCGGCACCGGGCCGATGGTGCCCTGGCCCAGCACCTGGAAGATCTCGGGGATGCCGTTGATGGCATAGCCTTTCGTCAGGACCAGGATGGCACCGGCAAACACCTCGCCCGTCGCCAGCGTGACGATGAAGGCGTTGAGCTTCAGCTTGGCGATCAGCAGGCCGTTGATGGAGCCGCAGAACAGGCCGAACAGCACGGCGAGCCCCGTCGACACGAACGGATCAACGCCGCCGCTGGTCATCATCATGGCGCCGAGGACGGCCGACAGGCCGGCGATGGCGCCGACCGACAGATCGATGCCGCCTAGCAGCAGCACCAGCGTCTGTCCGGCCGCCACGATGGCGATGAACGACACCTGCCGCGCCACGATCTGGAAGTTGTAAGGCGTCAGGAAGTTCGGATTGGCGATCGTGATGACCACACCCATCAGGATGATCGCCAGAATGATGCCGCTTTCCTTGATTCCGGTGACGCGGCTCAAGACCGACTTCACCGGCGGTCTGTCGTTATTGGTTGCCATGGTATCCTCGAAGCGAAAAATGGGCTGAATCAGGCGACGGACATGGTGAGCAGCTTTTCCTGGGTCGCTTCCGACGCCGGGACGCAGCCCTTGAGCCTGCCTTCGTGCATGACGATGATCTGGTCGGCGAGGCCAATGACCTCCTCGAACTCCGACGAGATGACCAGGATCGCCAACCCCGATGCGGCAAGCTCCCTCAGGATCCGGTGGATCTCGAACTTGGCGTTGACGTCGATGCCGCGCGTCGGTTCATCCAGAAGCAACACCCGGCAACCGGTCGCGAGCCACCGACCGAGAATGACCTTCTGCTGGTTGCCGCCGGACAGGTTGCGGATCAACTGGTCCTGGCTCGAGATCTTGATCGCGAACTTGCCAACGAACTCGTCGGTGACGCTGCGCTGCCGGCTCCAGCGAATCTGGAACAGGCGCGACAGGCGCGACAGGATCGGCAGCGTCATGTTCTCGGCGACGCCCAGGGCGGGGAAGATGCCGAGGCGCTTGCGCTCCTCGGGAACGTAGGCGATGCCCTGGCCGATCGCCTCGCTCGGGTGCCGGAACTCGATCGGCTGGCCCTCGAGAAGGACGCGACCGGACGAGCGACGGGTGTCGCCGAAAATGCAGCGGGCAAGCTCGGTGCGACCGGCACCGATCAGCCCGGCGATACCGAGGATTTCGCCGCGGTGCAGGGAAAAGCTGATGTCCTCGAACTCGCCGACGCGCGTCAGCCCGGATACCTCGAGGATCGGCTTGCTGGCCGATCGAACGCTCGCCTGCCTGTGTTCGCGCTGTTGAGCGTCGCGGCCGATCATGTGACGCACCAGAACGGCCTCGTTGGCCTCCGCCCGGTCGAGCAGGGCCACCTTGCGACCATTGCGCATGACGGTGATCTGGTCGGACAGGCGGAACACTTCCGGCAAGCGGTGGGAGACGTAGATGACGGCGCAGCCCTTGTCGCGCAGTTGCTCGATCAAGGCCAGCAGCCGGTCTGCCTCGGGAATCGACAGGCTGGCCGTCGGCTCGTCGAGGATCAGAATACGGGCGTCCTGGGCAAGCGCGCGGGCGATTTGCACCAGTTGCTGGTAGGCGACCGACAGGGTCGACACTTCGACGTCGAGGTCGATCTCCTCGCCGATCAGCTCGAGAACCTTCGTCGCTTTGGCCCGCATGGCGTGCCAGTCGACGGCGGTGTTGGCAAAGCGCAGCGGCGTCGTACCCAGCAGGATGTTTTCCATCACCGTCAGGTGGGGAATGAGGTTGAGCTCCTGCGGCACGAGACCGATGCCGAAGGCGCGGGCATCGGCCGGCTGGTTGAAACGGGCGGGAGTGTCGTCAATCCGGATCTCGCCGATATCCGGCTTGAACAGGCCGACCATGACATTGATCAGCGTGCTTTTGCCGGCGCCGTTTTCACCGACGAGGCTGTGAATGGCGCCGGGGAAGACCTTGAGATCGACGTCGTCCAGCGCCAGAACGCCGGGAAACGCCTTGCGGATTCCACGGAGTTCGAGGATGGGGCGGCGCGCGTCGGACGTCGGGAGTGTTGGATCGGGCATGGCAAGACCTCGGCCGCAGGGCAACCGGACAGCGCGCCCAAAGGGCGCGCCATCCTATTAAGGCATCCGGACACCGGCCGGACGATGAAGAAGCCTTACTTGAGCGAGTCCGCCGTGATGAGCTGCGAACCGGTGGCGTGGGCTTTCGGGAAGGTATGACCCTGGGCCATCGCCACGAAGTACTTGACGGTCCAGTAGCCGATTTCCCACTGGCGCTGGGCCTTCTGACCGTCGATGACGCCCTTCTTCACGTAGTCGATGGCTTCGGGAAGATCGTCCATGCCAACGACGTGAACCTTGCCGACGAGGCCGGCGGTCTCGATGGCGCGGGCGGCGCCGACCGGGGCAGACGCGTTGGAGCCGAACATGCCGACGAGGTCGGGATTGCTCTGCAGAGCATTCTCGGTGAGGTCGACGGCGGCCTGCAGGTTGTCGTTGTCAGGCCGATCGAAGGCGACGCTCATGTCGGGATACTCGGCGATGGCCTTCTTGAAGCCTTCGACGCGGGCCTTGTGGTTCGGGGCCGACAGCGATCCGGCGAGGATGCCGACCTTGCCCTTGCCGCCAACGCGCTCGGCCAGGAACTTGCCGAGGTCATAGCCGTCCTGCTCGTCCATGTTGTGGCCGACATACATGATGCGCTTGCTGTCGGGGCAGTCGGTGTCGAAGGTCGCGACCTTGATGCCGGCATTGATGGCGTCGTTGATCGCCTGGGTGTCGGTGGCCGGGTCGAGGCAGGCAACCGCAAGACCGTCCGGATGCACGGCGCTGTTGTTCTCGATCTTCTTGATGTGTTCGTTGATGTCGGCGGTCGGCGGAGCGTCGAAGCGGACGTTGACCTTGATCCCGAGCTTGTCGAATTCGGCCACCGAAGCCTTGGCGCCCTGCTCGACGACGTCATACCAAGGATGAATGACCTTGGGGATGAATACGATCTCCAGCGTCTTGTCGATCGGCTTGATCAGGTTGCCCTGATCATAGCCACCTTCGGCATAAGCCGTTGAAGCAAGAGCACACAGCGAAGCGCCCAGCGCCGCCTGAAGAAGAAGTTTGCCGTACATTTGTTTCCTCCGGTATGGGTCATTTTTGTTGAAAGAGAAGCACTCCAGAATTTTTCCCTTGGTTGGCGACGTCACCTCCGTTTCACGTCATCTGGAATTGGTTGCTCGGCCGAAAACAGTCAGCGCACCGATGTCTTGCGCGCCAGGACTCGGTTGACAGCCGCACCGATGCCGGCGGCACTCAGCCCGAAATGATCGAACAGGAAGTCGACGGTTCCGGTGGGGGCAAAGCCCGGGAAGCCGAGGATCTCCATCGGCACCGGCCGG
>JAGSYU010000212.1 GCA_018262575.1 Pseudomonadota bacterium
GAACGCCTCTCCCGGAACCTGCCCGATGATCGTCCGCTCGCCCGTCCTCTCGGCCCTCCCCGGCATCCGCCATGGCTGGTTCACCCGCGAGGGCGGCGTGTCCGGCGGGCTCTACAACAGCCTCAACACCGGCTATGGCTCCAAGGATGAGCGCGCCAACGTCGCCGAGAACCGCGGCCGCATTGCCGACGCTGTCGGCGTGCGGCGCGACCGGCTGGTCACGCTCTATCAGGTGCATTCGCCCGACGTCGTCGAGGTGACCACGCCCTGGGCCTTCAGGGACAATCCGGAAGCCGATGCCCTCGTCACCCGCGTGCCCGGCATCGCCCTCGGCACCAGCCACGCCGACTGTGGCCCGGTGCTGTTCGCCGATGCCGAGGCGCGCGTCATCGGCGCCGCCCACGCCGGTTGGAAGGGCGCCTTCACCGGCGTTCTCGAGGCGACCATCGACGCCATGGTCCGGCTCGGCAGCCGGCGCGGCGACATCATGGCCAGCCTCGGCCCGACCATTTCCGCCGCCGCTTACGAGGTCGGGCCGGAGTTCGTCGCCCGCTTCCGCGAGGCCGGCGAGGCGATCGACCGCTGGTTCGCCCCGTCAAAGCGGGCCGGCCATGCCATGTTCGATCTGCCCGGCTACATCGTCTTCCGGCTGGAGCGGGCCGGCGTCCGCGCCAACAATCTCGGCCTTTGCACCTTTGGCGACGAGGGGCGATTCTTCTCCTATCGGCGAATGACGCTGAGCGGGGAAGCCGACTACGGCCGGCACCTCGCAGCCATCACCCTTGAGGGCGAGTGACGCCCGCCCCCGACCTTGCGTCCAACCAAGGGATAGACAACGCGAAAACGGTTTTCAGGCGGGCCGAAAAATGCTCTAACGGCACCACGATACGGGCGTGATGATTTGCCGGGAGGCGGATGGATGGGTTTTCTGAACGGAACGAAGCGCACCGGATCACTCCGGTTGCCGGGCGTCGTCCTGGCCATTGCCCTCGCCTCCGTCCTCGCTGCCTGCCAGTCGTCCGGGCCCGCTCGCCCGAAGCCGGTCGCCGCCGCCTCCGGTCCGACGGTGCCGGCGCCGCCTGAAGCGACGCAGCCGGCGGTACCCGCCGTGCCGGCCGCCATCGCCACCTTCTCCTTTGACCAGATCAAGGGCGTGCCGACCAACAAGCAGGACGAACTGGCCCAGGCGATCGCCAAATACGCCCAGCAGCGCAACCTGCGCCTCGTCCGCCGCACCGACACCACGGCCACCTATCACGTCTGGGGGTATCTGTCGGCCGTCGGCGGCGACGTCGGCACCAACGTCACCTATGTCTGGGACATTCTCGACCAGAGCGGCAGTCGCGTGCTGCGCTTCTCCGGTGTCGAGATCACCGCCGCGAGCAACGAAGATCCGTGGCAGAGCGTGGACAGCAGCATTCTCGACACCGTCGCCGCCCGCACCGTCGAGGACGTCTACGCCTGGATCAACCGCATGCCCAGGCCGTCCGTGACCGGCGCACCTGCCGTAGAGGCGGGCGCCGCCGCGACGATGCGGCCGGCCGGCACGCTCTGACCTGGTGAGCCGGCATAAAAACGCCGGGGGCATGGCAGCATTCGCGAGATCGCGTGTTTACGCGTCCCCGCCGCACTGCTAAAAGGCGCGCGAAACCAGTGGTTCGACTCTATCTTTCGATCTGGAGCCCTGTAGCCGGGATTCGGATGTCATATTCGCTCCACTAGCCAGCCGGTCGCCGCTCCCGTTCTCTCATGGGGGCGGCGTGGTCTTTTCGCGAGGTCGATGTTCATGAAGCTTGTCGCTGGAAACTCCAATCCGAAGCTGGCCGAACAGGTCGCCGAATATCTCGATAAGCCACTGTGCAAAACCTCGGTCCGGCGCTTTGCCGACCAGGAGATCTTCGTCGAGATCCTCGAAAACGTGCGCGGCGAGGACGCCTTCGTCCTGCAGTCGACGAGCTATCCGGCCAACGACAACCTGATGGAGCTGCTGATCATCACCGACGCGCTCCGTCGCTCGTCGGCCAAGCGCATCACCGCCGTGCTGCCCTATTTCGGCTACGCCCGGCAGGACCGACGCTCTCAGGGCCGCACGCCGATCTCGGCCAAGCTGGTCGCCAACCTGATCACCAATGCCGGCGTCGACCGCGTCCTCACCCTCGACCTGCACGCCGGCCAGATCCAGGGCTTCTTCGACATCCCCACCGACAACCTGTTCGCCGCGCCGGTGTTCGTGCGCGACATCAAGGAACGCTACGTCACCAACAACGTGGTGATCGTCTCGCCGGACGTCGGTGGCGTGGTGCGCGCCCGGGCGCTGGCCAAGCGCATCGACGCGCCTCTGGCCATCGTCGACAAGCGCCGCGAGCGGCCCGGTGAGTCCGAGGTGATGAACATCATCGGCGCCGTCGAGGACCGCGACTGCATCCTGGTCGACGACATCGTCGATTCCGGCGGTACGCTGTGCAACGCCGCCGACGCCTTGCTTCTGAAGGGCGCCCGGTCGGTCACCGCCTACGCGACGCATGGCGTGCTGACCGGCGGCGCCATCGCCCGCATCACCGCCTCCAAGCTGAAGGAAATGGTGTTCACCAACTCCATCCAGCCGACCGAGGATTTCGAAAACAGCCCCAAGCTGCGCTGGATCTCGATCGCCCCGCTGATCGGCGAGGCCATCTCGCGCACCGCCACCGAGCAGTCGGTGTCGAGCCTGTTCATCTAGAATCGGCGACCGCCGCGCGGATTGCGCGACGCCATCCTGCCGTTGGGTCAGTGCCGTGGCTCGCGAAGGCGGACCACGGCATTCTTGTTTCTGCGGCGTCGGAAAGAGCCTTATCCCTCAAGCCGCTCGATCATCTCGAAGCAGGCGCGAGCGTTGTGATAGGGGCACTTCCACGGGCCGGCGAGGCAGGCGTCGGCATCCTCGGCCGCCGTGTAGGGCCGGCCGTCCGGCGTCAGCTTGGCGCGCCATTCGCCGTGGGCGCCATCGACCACCTTGTCGCGGATGAAGGCCCAGACGTCCTGCACCGCGGTCCGGAACGTCGCGTCCCCCGTCATCTCAAAGGCATTCTGGAAGCCGACCATCGCCTCGGCCTGCGGCCACCAGTGCTTGTTGGCGTCGATCAGCCGGCCGTCGCCGTGCGCCTCATAGTAAAGACTGCCGTCGCGGTCGCGCCCTTCAGTGAGCGTCCGCTCGGCCATCAGGATGGCCGCCTGCTTCGCCCTGACCACAAGCGCCGGATCACCGAGCACCTCGGCCGCCTCGACCAGCAACCAGCTGCCCTCGATGTCGTGACCATAGGAGATGTGGTCGTTCAGCGAGCGCCAGTCCATGTCGAAGAACAGCTTGAAGTGGCCGGTGCGGCTGTCGACGATGCGGTCGAGCGTGATGGCGATCAGCTCGGCCTGTCGCGCCACCAGTTCGGGATCGCGCCACACCCGCAACAGGTTGGTGTAGGCCTCCATGATGTGGAGGTGGGTGTTCATCGACTTCGGGCTGTTGAGGTCCTTGTCCGATAGCCGCATGTCGGCAAGCGGCCCCCAGGCGCGGTCGAGCGCTTCGATATAGCCGCCCTGCGCCAAATCGGCGGCATGCGTTTCGATCAGCCTGAACAGCCCGATCGCCAGATCGAGGCTGTCGCGGTTGCCGGTGGCGCGGGCATATTCGGACAAGGCGTAGATGGCAAAGGCCTGGGCGTAGATCTGCTTGCGGTCGGACAGCGGTTGCCCGTCGGCGTCGAGCAGCCAGTAGAGGCCGCCATGCGCGCCGTCGACGAAGCGCGTGCGGAGATACTCGAAGGCCCAGTCGGCACTGGCGCGGTAGCTGGCGCCGAGCACCCGCGTCGCCGTGGCAAAGGTCCAGAGGATGCGGGCATTGACGACCGCGGCGCGCGGCGCGGCCGTGTCGACGATACCGTTGCAATCGGCGGCACCGAAAAAGCCGCCCGCCGGATCGCGCATGCGGCCCTGCCAGAAGGGCAGGATGTTATCCGTGAGGTCGCGAAGAATCTCCGCCCGCATGTCTTTGCCATCCGCCGTCATCATTTCCCTCCATCTGGCCGGGCACTTCGATCCGACGCCGCTGTCCTAAACGTTTTCAGCGGGATTTCCAGACCGGATGGAACCGAGGCTTCGACAGCTCTTCGGATCAGAGCGACGAACGACTGGCAAGGAACGCTAACGAGTTGGCGAGCGACTTGCCCAAGCTCGCCCGGAACATTGCGTAGTTCTTTTTAGCCTGCTGGTAGTTGGCTGCTGAGCTCGACAGCGTAATGAGAAATTGGGTTCCGGATCCTGCCGGCATGTGTGCCGATAGAAAGCCGCTATGGAAAAAATCCGCGGTAAAACCTGGGGCCGGCAGCGGCCTCCAGTGCGTCGGCCGGCCCTTCTTGTCGATTGCGTCCGGATATTCGCAAGTGTCATAGGCACCGGCATTTCGGCAGGTGATCGGCAAGCGAGGCTGTTTTTGCTTTGCTCTGATCTGGGCCTTGGTCGGCACCGGCAGATCATGAAAGTGATAACTGACGATCGAGCCTTCGCCGCAGATTTTGGGCGATGCGCAGTAATAGAAAACGGTTTCCGTTTCTGCCACTTGGGTTACCCAACCCGGAAACTGGGGCGATGGCACCGGTTCGTCCTCGGCAACGGCGGGAAAGGTGGCGGCGGAAAGGCTGGCGAACACGAGAGCAGTGGCAAGGAACTTCATATCGGCACCAGGGGAAAGCAACGCTTGTGATGCGATGTTTGTAACCGGAAGTAGAGATGGAAATCCACCCTCGCCCTTCGTCGCGACGAAGGCCTGGCGCCGCCGCGCGTGTGACCCGACAACGCCGACGCGGCTGGAAAATCCCGCATTCCCTTGCCTTCCCCGACCGTTTCCGCTATAGCGCCCGCATCCGCGCCGACCCCCCTGGAGGGAGCGACGGATCGGTGTCGGCCGCGTGGCCGCTGCCGCCAGTACTCCGAATAGAAAGCACGAGAAAATGGCTCAGACCTACGAGCTCATCGCCTCGCCGCGCGACCGGGTGGGAAAGGGGTCCGCCCGTGCCCTGCGCCTTGAAGGCAAGA
>JAGSYU010000213.1 GCA_018262575.1 Pseudomonadota bacterium
AACACCCCTATGGTTGTAGCTTTATCATCATACCCTCGTTGAGGGTCAGCGCGTCGATACCTAACGTGAAATACAACAAGCCCTTGACAGGGGGATTTTGTGGGCAACGTGTCCTATCTATCCATTATTATATGGCTAGCCCTATCGACTGCTTCACATGCGGAATCTTTGTGTCCAGCGAAATACTCTACAGAACAGATAAACCTCATCAAAAATTTGGCAACGATTGGCGCGGCCGGTGAGTTTTGTCCTAACCTCAAGAGGGATATCGAACCCTTGCTCGGTTACTTGGCCCTCGCGTGGAACGGCTTCAGATTGTCCGAAATGGAATGCAAGTTGTGGGGAAAAGTCTACGACGACGCCGAACAGCGGGCGGGCCATCAGATTGCGACAAATGGCCTGAAATCATTCTGCGAGACATCCATTCGCCTGTACGGGCCTAACGGCTCTTTGGTCAAAAACGCTCTCACCTTCGGCACCGAATCTCCTTGAGACCCATAGCTTATGGCCTTCGCTTGGAGGCTGTCACAGGCACGCCCTGTTGGGGTCAGCCCCAGCTTCCCCTGGATCAGGTCCGCATCGCCACCTTGGCGCACGGAGGTCCAGTCCGCACCATCGGAAAAAAGGCCGGCCGCTTCAGAGGTCTGACTTCGTACCCCTCAAGGAGTGAAGTGGCGGACGGAGTGAGATTCGAACTCACGGAGGGCTTGCACCCTCGGCGGTTTTCAAGACCGCTGCCTTAAACCACTCGGCCATCCGTCCAGCGCGTGCCGGCGCGGCGCGCAACATGTCGATTTTTCGTCGTCTTGGCAAGGGATTCGGTGTCGGTCAGGCGCCTCAGTCGCGCGACTTCAGAAGCCGGGCCTTCTCGCGATTCCAGTCGCGCTCCTTGGTCGCCTGCCGCTTGTCGTGCAGCTTCTTGCCTTCGGCCACCGAGATCTCGCACTTGGCCATGCCGCGCTCGTTGAAATAGAGGCGGAGCGGCACGATGGTCATGCCCTGTCGCTGGATCGAGGTGATCAGCCGGTCGATCTGCTTGCGATGCAGCAGCAGTTTGCGCGGCCGCCTCAGCTCATGATTGAAGCGGTTGCCCTGGAGGTATTCGGGGATGTGCGCGTTGTAGAGATAAACGTCGCTGCTATGGACGCCGACATAGGCCTCGCCGAGGTTGATGCGGCCGGCACGCAGGCTTTTCACCTCCGTGCCGAGCAGCATGATGCCCGCCTCGAGCTTTTCGCCGAGGGCATAGTGATAGCGCGCCGCCCGGTTGTCGGCGACGATCTTCTTGTTCGGATCGGCCTTTTTCTTCTTCTGCGCCATCACATTGTTGTCCGTCAGCTCAGGAGTCCGGCGTGCTCGAGCGCCTTGCGGAGCGCCGCTTCCGTCGACGGCGCCACCGGCACCAGCGGCAGGCGCAGCTCGTTCTGCATCTTGCCGATCAGCGACAGGGCGTATTTGGCGCCCTGCGGGTTAGGTTCGATGAACAGCGCATGGTGCAGCGGAAACAGCTTGTCCTGGATATTGAGGGCCGTCGCGAAATCGCCCGCCATGCAGGCGGTCTGAAACTCGGCCGACAGCCGCGGTGCGACGTTGGCGGTCACCGAAATACAACCATGGCCACCGTGCGCCATGAAGGCCAGCGCCGTTCCATCCTCGCCGGACAGCTGGATGAAGCCGGGGCCCATCGCCTCCCGCTGGGCGGAGACACGCTCGAGTTTCGCCGTGGCATCCTTAACGCCGACGATATTCCGCAGCTCGTTGAGACGGGCCATCGTCTCCACCGACATGTCGATCACCGACCGACCGGGGATGTTGTAGATGAAGATCGGCACGCCAACAGCGTCGTTGATCGCCTTGAAGTGCCGGTAAAGGCCTTCCTGGTTCGGCTTGTTGTAGTAGGGCGTAACGACCAGTAGCGCGTTCGCCCCAGCCTTTTCGGCAAACTGGGCGAGGTCGATCGCCTCGGCCGTGTTGTTGGAGCCGGCACCGGCGATCACCGGCACGCGGCCGGCCGTCACCTTGATGCAGGCCTCGACCACCCGTTTGTGCTCGTCATGGCTAAGCGTCGGGCTTTCGCCCGTGGTCCCCACCGGAACCAGGCCATGGCTGCCTTCCGTGATCTGCCAATCGACGAAAGCCTCAAAGGCCTTCCAGTCGATGGCACCGTCGCGGAAAGGCGTGACGAGCGCGGTGATCGATCCCTTGAACATGATCCCTCTTCATGATGGACTGGGCGGAATGCGAAAGTGCACCCCGGTCCGCAGCCGGCGGACAATAAGGCGATGACGGGCGAAGGACAACAGCTCCACCCGCGTTTGTGGAAATTTGCCACAAAGCCGTGCCATAGGCTTCACCCGTTCTCCCCCTGTCGGCGACGTCAAGGTTTCCTCAACAAAAAGGCGACATGTTGAAGTTAATTTTCATTTGATGAGGGCTGCCATGCTCATGACGCCTTCGATCGTCGCCGCGCTGCTGATTGCCTTGCCGGCCGTGCTGTTGGAGCCGTCGCGGATCCTTGCCGCCCCCGCCGCCGACATCACCGGCGCATTGCCGAACCTGTCGCAGACCAGCGTCGATGATCTGCGCTCGGCCCTCAATGCGCTCGATTCCAAAAACCTCGCTGGCGCCCTGTCCATCGCCGCCGGTCTGCCGCCGCTTGATCGCGACATCGTCACCTGGATAGCCATCCGGCGTGGCGCCGACGGGTTGACGCCGGCCGTCATCACCGATTTTGCCAGCCGCCGGCCCGACTGGCCCTCGGTCGAGCTGATGCGCCGCCGCGCCGAGCAGGCACTTGCCGACCTCAACCTTTCGGCAGCCGATGAGATCGCCGCTTACGCCGGCTCCGCGCCGATCACCGACAAAGGCACGAAGTCGCTCGCTCGCGCCCTGATCGCCACCGGCCGCACCTCCGATGCCTCGGCACTGCTAGGCCCCTGGTGGGCGCGCGAGCCGCTGTCGCCGGCCGACGACAAGGCGGTGATTGCCGAATTCGGCAAGGTGCTGACCCGCGCCCAGCACAAGGCGCGCTACGACATGCTGATGTATGCCGATCGCATCACCCAGGCGTCGGCGCTGGCGGCCTATCTGTCCGACGGCTACACCGCCCTTGCCGCCGCCCGCGCCGCGGTGCTGCGCGGTAGTGCCGACGCCGGTCGCAAACTCAACGCCGTGCCGAAGGGCGCACGCAAGGACCCGCTCTACGCCTTCACACAGGCCGAGTGGCATCGCCGCGCCGACCGGTCCGAGGAGGCCGCCAAGGCCATTCTGTCCGTCGACTCCCGGACCACTGCCCTGCACGGTGACGAATGGTGGGTGGAACGGCGCATCGTCTCGCGGGATCTCCTGGAGAAAAACAGCGCCCGCCTTGCCTACAAGGTCGTGGCCAGCCAGGCGGGCGGCAACGAGACCACGCTGCAGGAAGCTCATTTCCACGCCGGCTGGTACGCGCTGCGTTTTCTGAAGGATCCGCAGTCGGCGTTGCGGCATTTCGGCGAGCTCGAAAAGGTGTCGCAGAAGCCGATCTCCCGGTCCCGCGCCAACTACTGGATCGCCCGTGCCGAGGAGGCCGCCGGCCGCACCGAAAACGCGCGGACCCGCTACGGCCGCGCCGCGGCTGACGAATTCACTTTCTACGGTCAGCTATCGCGCGTGAAGCTCGGCCTTCCGACCCTTGGCCTGCCGCCGGCCCCCAAGCCCACCGACGCCGACCGCGCCGCCTTCGCGCGCACCGATCTCGCCCGTGTATTGGTGCAGTTGCTGAGAGCAGGCTGGGAAAGCGACGCCAACCTGCTCTATCTCGAGTTGGCGAAGGCGCTGCCCACCGGGGGCCAAGTGGCGCTGCTCGCCAGCTTCGCCGAGAGCCAGGGCGACCACCGCCTCGCCCTGCAGATCGGCAAGCTCGCCGCCGACCGCGGCCTCGGCGCCGAACGACTCGCCTTCCCCCTCGATGCCATTCCCGAAAGCGCCCGCCACCAGAAGCTGGTGGAGACGGCGATGGTCTACGGCATCGCCCGCCAGGAAAGCGCCTTCGATCCAGGTGCCCGTTCCCCGGCCGGCGCCCTCGGTCTCCTCCAGTTGATCCCGACCACGGCCGCCAACACGGCCAAGGCGATCGGCGTCAAATTCTCCAAGGACCGGCTCACCAGCGATCCCGGCTACAACGCCACGCTGGGTGCCGCCCATCTGCGCGAGCTGCTCGACGAATTCGGCGGCTCCTACATCCTGACCTTTGCCGCTTACAACGCCGGCAAGAGCCGCGTCCGGGAGTGGGTGCAGCGCTTCGGCGATCCGCGCAATCCCGGCGTCGACCCCATCGACTGGATCGAAAGCATTCCCTACGGCGAGACGCGCAACTACGTGCAGCGGGTGATGGAAAACATCCAGGTCTACCGCGAGCGTCTCGACGGCGCCCATCTCGCCATCGTCCAGGACCTCCGGCGCGGCGGCTGATGACCGCGCCGGCATGGTTCGATTGCCCGGCTATTCCTCGTCGCCGCCACCCGAATCGTCGCCGCCGGAGTAGTCTTCACCACCACCCGAATCGTCACCGCCGGAATAGTCCTCGCCGCCGGTGTCCTCCTCGACGGCGGAATCGTCTTGAGCCGGTTCGTCGTAGCTTTGATCGTCAGCGGCCCCCTCGTCACCCGCCGCGCCTTCGTCAGTCGCGAAGCAGTCGGCCGGTGGATTGTCACCAGCGCAGACATCGCCCCCTTCATCCGATTGCCCGGCGTCCTCGTCCGACACGCCGTCTTCCGGCGTTGCCTCGTCCTGGGACTGTTCGTCGGGGGCCGCTTCCTCCGGCGCCGCCTCGTCCTGAGGCTGCTCGTCAGGAGTAGCTTCGTCCTGAGGCTGCTCGTCGGAGGCCGCTTCGTCCGGTGCCGCCTCGTCCTGAGGCTGCTCGTCCGGCGCCGCCTCATCCTGAGGCGGCTCGTCGGGAGTCGCCTCATCTTGCGAAGCGCCGTCGTCAGAGGGTGCAGCGAGGCAGTCCTGTGGCGGATTGTCGCCGGCACAGGCGTCGTCGTTGGGAAGAGC
>JAGSYU010000214.1 GCA_018262575.1 Pseudomonadota bacterium
ACGTCGAGCGTGGCATCAACCAGCGAGGCGGATATGTCGAACCCCTCGGCGCGGGCGTCACCGGCGATCAGCGTGCCGATGGCCGCCTTGACCACCACGTCCGCGCCGCCCGGCCCCGCCGCGAGGCCGGCCACCGTCTGAACGTCACTGAGCCTGAGCTGGTCGGCGTCAAGCGACAGCGTCAGGCGGGCCTTGCGGCCGGCCGCACCGGGCGAGAAGCCGAGCGAGCCGCTGACCTTGCCGTCGTCGAGGCGGGCGTCGACCTCCTCAAGCGTCAGCCCGTCGGCCGAGGCGGCAACCTTGGCGGCAAGGCGGAAGGGATCGAGCCCCACCTTCGGCCGGTTGGGTGCCCACCAGGCGATCAGCGTCGCCGGCTGCTCGGACGCGAGCGTCATCTCGCCATCGAAACCGATGGTCGGCGCCGTGGCGAGCCGACCGCGCGCGGTGAACGACGACCGCCCCGGCAGCGTCGCCTCGAGCGTGTCGATGGTCCAGCCCGAGGGCGCGGTGACGAGGTCGGCCCGGAGATCGGAGATGATGCTGCCGCCGACCACCACGCCGGGAATGTCGAAACCGATGCGGCCGGGCACGCTCGGCACCGGCAGGCCGGCGATGGCAGCGCCAAAGGCAGCAAGCGCGCTATCGAAGGGCACCGGCTTGTCCGGCCCCTCGCCAAGCGTGCGGTCGAGATCGATCTGGCGGGCCGACAGCACCGCTTCAAAGCTCGGCACCGCCGCGAGGTCGAGCGTCGCAACGCCGGAAATGCTGAACGGCCGCTCCTCGTCGCCGTAGCGGAACTCCAGCGTCTTGGCGAGCATCGCCCGGTTGGAGATGTCGAGATCAGCGGCCAGCGACCATGGCAGGGTCGTCTGGTCGTCCTTGGCGATGACGCGGGCGAGCGTCGCCTTGCCGGCCCAGGTCGGCCGGTGATTGGCGATCTTGAGCTGGCCATCGAAGTTGGCAACCACCGGACGAGCCGCCGAGCGCACGTTGGCCTTCAGCGCGAAGGCGCCGTTGCCGTCGACGGCGCCGGTCGCCGCCTTGATGGAGAAGGTGTCGCCGCCGGCCCGCGCCGTGCCCTCCACCTTGTAGGGACCGGCCAGCGCCGGCGCATCGAGCCGGGCCTTGATGCCATCGACCACCACCGGCAGGCTGTGGCGCGCGTCGGCGATGATCAGGCGACCGTCCTCGATGTCGACGGCGGACAGCATCACCCGGCTCGGGTTGATGCCGATGCCGCCCTCGGTGGCCATCCACTCGAAGGCGCCGTTGTCGTCGATGCGGACGTTGAGCTGCGGCTCGACCACCTGCATCTCGGTGACGTGAATCTCCCCCGACAGCAGCGGGAACAGCTCGATCTCCATATTGAACCGGCCGACGGTCATCAGCGGCGCGTTGGGATCGTCGCCGATCACCACATCGGAGAAGGATAGCGAGGGATAAGGCAACAGGCTGGCGTCGGCCGTCCCGCGAACGGACACCTTGTGTCCCAGAACGTGCGCGGCCTCCGTCTCGAAAGCGGCCCGATAGGCCGTCCAGTCGACAAACAGCGGCCCGACCAGCGCCACAAGGAGCGCCAGGATGACCGTGAATCCGATACCGAAATACAGCGAATTCAGCGTCTTGGCTCCCGTTTCCCACCTCTGGGGCGATGGCGTCACATAGGGCCGCCCCGCCGCGTCCCGATCGACCATCGCAGCGCCGTGCAACAATCGCACCACAGCATCCCGCGCCCTGCGGGAAGACTTAGCAAATCAGAACGCCACAGGGAAACGGGATTAAGACATAGTTGACCATTCGGCGGGCAGTCCCGCGCGGGCGATGGAATCAGCCTCCCTGTTCGGGCGACGAGAAGGGAGACAAGCCATAGAACGCAAAGGCCGTTAGGATTAAATCGTGCTCAATGCTATAAACGCTGGACAGTAACCGAGGACGGTCTCCATGCGCACGACCCGATCGCTCAGCATCACGCTGCCCCACGACATGGCGGAAATGGTACGGGCCAAAGTCAGCTCCGGCCAATACGCCACGGAAAGCGAGGTTGTCCGGGACGGTCTGCGGATTCTCGCCACCCGTGATTCCATCGTCGAAAAATGGTTGCGCGAGGAAGTAGCCCAGACGTTTGACGCCGTTGAGGCCGATCCGGCCGGAACGACGGCAAGCGCGGCCGAGACCTGGCAGCAGCTTCAAGCGTACATGGACGCCAAAGCGGGCGACGCGGCATCCGGGAAATGAAATACGCCGTGCGGTTCGCGATCGAAGCCCAGCGAGACTTCGCGGCGCTTTACGATTATCTCCTACCGAGGGCGGGAGCGCGCGTCGCGCGGGACTATGTCGCCACGATCTATGGGTATTGCTTGGGATTCGAGACTTTTCCTGAACGCGGGACGTTGCGCGACGACATCCGGCCTGGTCTCCGCGTGGCTGGATTCCGTCGCAAGGCGACGATCGCCTTTCTAGTCTCCGGGGATGCAGTCGTTATCCTGAGGATGTTCCACGCCGGACGGGACGTCGATCTGGAAGAAGCTCCGTAAACCGCTGTCGCCAGCTTTTGACATCTTGCGCCAGTGAAGCCTTAAGCTCTAGCCGAAACCAACAGGCCCCATGGCGGAGCCGCTTTTTCCTGGCGGGGAAATATGGCATTCGGAATGCTACCTATCATTCCCTCAGAGTTGCCATGTCGCTTGCTGCCACGCTCTCAGCCACCGCCCTGCTCCTGCTGCTGCCCGGCCCGACCAACGCGCTGGTCGCCGCCGCCACGGCGACGGCTGGCCTCGGGCGCCTACCGGGCGCGGTGGGGGCCGTGCTTGTCGCCTACGGACTGGCGCTGACGCTCTTCGGCTTCGGGGCCGGCGCGCTGACGGATGCCGCGCCGGCCGCCGCGCCCATCCTGAAGCTGCTGGCGGCGGCGGCGCTCGCCGTCTCGGCGGTCAAGCTCTGGCGCGCCGATCCGGCGGTGGGCACCGCGGTGCCGACGCGGCGGGTGTTCCTGATCACCCTTGTCAACCCGAAGGCGCTGGTGCTCGCCTTCGCCATCCTGCCACCGGGCATTCTGTCGCTGCCGCTGGTCGCCGGACTCATCGCCGCCATCGTCGGCGCCACGACGGTTTGGGGTCTTGCCGGCCTTGCCCTCGGTCGCCTCGGCCGCCGCTATGTCGGTGCCGGCGGCCTCAACCGGGCCACCGCAGGCGTGCTCGCCGCCTTCGCCGGTGCGTTGATGGTGACGACGGCTGTCGCCGCCTTCTGACAGGCTTGCACGTGGCCCGACTATTCGGCTTTAACCGAACCTGGAACGAGCCCCTAACGGAGACGCGTGATGTCGGCCGAAACTTCCTCCATCCCCACGGGCGACCTCATCCAGGACGAGGCCGCCGCTGAGCTGAAGCGGCTCGCCGCCGAGATCACCCGTCACGACCGGCTCTATCACGCCAATGACGCGCCGGAGATCTCCGACGCCGACTATGACGCCCTTCGCGCCCGCAACCGCGAGATCGAGGCGCGCTTTCCCGAACTCGTCCGCTCCGACTCACCGTCGCTCAAAGTGGGCGCACCCGTTACCGAGACCTTCTCCGAGGTCCGCCACGTCAAGCCGATGCTGTCGCTCGACAACCTGTTCAGCGAGGCCGACCTGCATGACTTCGTCAAACAGGTGAAGAGCTTCCTCGGCGCCAGCGACACGCCGGTGTTCACCGCCGAGCCAAAGATCGACGGCCTGTCCATGTCGCTGCGCTATGAGAACCGCCGGCTCGTCACGGCGGCGACGCGCGGCGACGGCACGACGGGCGAAAACGTCACGGCCAATATCCGTACGATCAAGGAGATCCCCGAGACGCTGCCATCAGGCGCGCCCGACGTCGTCGAAGTGCGCGGCGAGGTCTACATGAAGAAGGCCGACTTCGCCGCCCTCAACGAGCGGATGCTGAACGACAGCGGCAAGCTGTTCGCCAACCCGCGCAACGCCGCCGCCGGCTCGCTGCGCCAGCTCGACTCGAAGGTGACGGCCAGCCGGTCGCTGTCCTTCTTCGCCTATGCCTGGGGTGATCTCTCCGAGCCGTTGGCCGAGACGCAATATGACGCGGTGATGCGCTTTGCCGGCTGGGGCTTCGTCGTCAATCCGCTGATGGTGCGCTGCCGCTCCGAGGAGGACCTGTTCGCCCACTACCAGCTGATCGAGAGCCAGCGCGCCGACCTCGGCTACGACATCGACGGCGTGGTCTACAAGGTGGACAGTCTGGCGCTACAGGAACGGCTCGGCTTCCGCTCGCGCTCGCCGCGCTGGGCCACCGCCCACAAGTTCCCGGCCGAGCGCGCCTCGACCACCGTCAAGGCCATCGAGATCCAGGTGGGCCGCACCGGCGCGCTGACGCCGGTCGCCAAGCTGGAACCGGTGACGGTGGGCGGCGTCGTCGTCTCCAATGCCACGCTGCACAACGAGGATTACATCAAGGGCATCGGCCAGGATGGCGCGCCGCTGCGCGATGGCCGCGACATCCGCGTCGGCGACACGGTGGTGATCCAGCGGGCCGGCGACGTTATCCCGCAGGTGGTCGACGTGCTGATCGACCAGCGCCCTGATGACGCCGTGCCCTATGCCTTCCCGACCGTCTGCCCGCGCTGCGGCAGCCACGCCGTTCGCGACACCAACGAGAAGACCGGCAAGATCGACGCCGTGCGCCGCTGCACCGGCGGTCTGGTCTGCCCGGCGCAGCAGGTGGAAAGCCTCAAGCACTTTGTCTCGCGCCTGGCTTTCGACATCGAAGGCCTCGGCGACAAGCAGGTCGAGTTCTTCCACGCCCGGGAGGACGAGCACCTGTCGATCCGCACGCCGGTCGACATCTTCACGCTGGCCAGGCGCGAGGCGACCGGCCTCAACCGGCTCGCCAACTTCCCCGGCTTCGGCGCGACATCGGTCAGGAATCTGTTCGACAGCATCGAGGCGCGGCGGCGGATCGACCTGCACCGGCTGATCTTCGGCTTGGGCATCCGCCACATCGGCGAAGGCAACGCCAAGCTGCTGCGAAGGCAACGCCAAGCTGCTGGCTCGCGCCTACGGCTCGTGGGGCCACTTCTACGACGCCATGAAGAAGGCCGCCGCTCGCGACCCGGAAACGCTGGCCGAATTGGGCGCCATCGATGGCGTCGGCGGCGTGGTGGTCGAGGCGCTGACCGACTTCTTCGGCGAGGACCATAACATCACCGCCATCGACGCGCTGCTCGCCGAGATCACCCCGCTCGACGCCGAAGCGCCGGTGACGACCAACAGCCCGGTGGCCGGCAAGACCGTGGTCTTCACTGGGTCGCTGGAGAAAATGACGCGCGACGAAGCCAAAGCGACGGCCGAACGGCTCGGCGCCAAGGTGGCCGGTTCGGTGTCGAAGAAGACCGACCTTGTTGTTTATGGCCCGGGTGCCGGTTCCAAGCTCACCAAAGCTACCGAACTCGGCATCGAGGCGATCGATGAAGAAACCTGGCTGGAGCGGATCAGCGGGCTTTGATGGGCTCAAAGAGCCTGACATCGAAATTCGCTGGGGTGCGGCAGGTGGCGACGGCTTCGAGAACCGGAGCGGAGCGAACTTCCTGTTCGTGAGCACCGGAAGCGCAGAAGACTAAGCCAAGGCATTCGCCCGAAAAGTTGCAGACTTTTCGGGTCAGACGGGCGTGGCGACGACCAGACCACCGGGCGTATCGAGATAGTGGCCGGGCTCGAGCCGTCCCGCCGCGCCGTCGACGGCGTGCGCGCGGGCGGTCATCAGCCGGCCGACATCGACGGCCAGCGTGCCGACGACATAGGTATTGATTCCCGAAAGCACCACATCAAAGGTCGTGTTCATATCCGCTCTCCATCGAGACACGGCCCGACAGGTGGCCGACGAGACGATTTGAAGCCTATTCTATAAATGACCCGTAAATTCGGAGCGGTACTTTTCTAATACTATCCGGAAACGACAGGACAACACGCATTGTCCAAATTATTCCCCCGATTGAAGTAAAAACACATAGGGATGATTAGTCAGAAATACTGAAGGCATTAGTCGGTGTTAACCGACAATCCCGCCGCGAGAATAGCTCTTTCCCTGCGTCCGAACCGTCAGCCCCGCGTGACCATCGTTCCGGCGAACCGGTCGTAGAAGGTCTGTCCCCGCCAGCGCACGAACGGAAAGACGTAGTAGACCGCGCCGGGCAGCGCCACCATGGTGTAGAGGACAATCAGCAGGACGGAATTGTCAGCGATGAATTGCATCAGGCGACCGTAGTCGGACAGAGACTCGACGAACCACCAGCCGGCGACGACGACGACAACTTCGACCAGCGACAACAGGGCGAGCGGTCCAAGGCGAAACCACTCCCTGCGGAGCAGTCGCCAACCGGCCCCGTCAGCGTCGGCGACAGGCTGCACGACGAGCCCAAGCCAGCGCTTTCCCGGCGAACGGCCGAACCGCCACATCCACGCAAGCAGAAATGCATAGGCAACGAACGCCGTCGGATCGAGTCGAAGCCCCGGATCGGGGTGGTCGCCGGTGGCCGTAACAGGAATGTTGAACCATGTGGTCCGGGTGACATTGCCGTCGTGCAGCTCATCCCTGACATTGAGCATATGCCGCGCCTTCCCTCCAACGGGCAGACTCAGGCAGACAACAGCGCCCCTGCTCCAACCGGGAGCAACCGGATGGCTCGAGTTGATCTCATCGAGCAACGGCGATGGCGGCGCATCGACACAAGCCGTGCGGGTGGCAAGGCCGTTCCAATAGTAGAAATCGCTGCCGGTCACCGCGTCGAGCGCCATGAGAACGACCACTGCCACGGCGTAGGCGAGGATGAAATCAACCGCGAAGGCAGCGAGGCGCCGCAAGAAATACCGCTTCGGCCGAGTATCCTTGTCCATTCGCCACATTCCCCCCGAAAACAGCCCGTCGCGACTGCAGCCCACGCCTTGCAAAAGGTCAAGTGGGTAGAGATACAACCAACACGGGATCACTCTGCCGATCCGGTCGCCTGCGCCAAAAGCCCACGACACTCTCGCGCCCGGCGCCCTGTTGCTTTATTGTTCTCGTCATGACTGCTTCTCAGAATCACGACAACGCCGATTTCGACGCCTCCCCTTCGCTGGGCATTGCCGCCCGCGCCATGGCCGCCGCCCGCCCGGCCGGTGCCGGTGGCTATCTGCAAGGCATGAACCCCGAGCAGCGCGAGGCGGTCGAGACGCTGGACGGCCCGGTGCTGGTGCTGGCCGGCGCCGGCACCGGCAAGACGCGCGTGCTGACCACCCGCATCGCCCATATTCTGGCGACCCGCCGCGCCTTTCCCTCGCAGATTCTGTCGGTGACCTTTACCAACAAGGCGGCGCGCGAGATGAAGGAACGCGTCGGCAAGCTGGTCGGCGGCGTCGTCGAGGGCATGCCCTGGCTCGGCACCTTCCATTCGATCGGCGTCCGCATGCTCAGGAAGCACGCCGAACTGGTCGGCCTCAAAAGCAACTTCACCATCCTCGACACCGACGACCAGTTGCGCCTGATCAAGCAGCTGATCCAGGCCGACGGCATCGACGAGAAGCGCTGGCCGGCCCGCCAGTTCGCCTCAGCCCTCGATGGCTGGAAGAACAAGGGCCTGAGGCCGGCCGACATTCCCGAGGGCGAGGCGCGCGCCTATGTCAACGGCCGCGGCCGCGAGCTCTACGCCGCCTATCAGGCACGGCTGAAGGTGCTGAACGCCGTCGACTTCGGCGACCTGCTGCTCGAGGCAGTGACGCTTCTGCGCCAGAACCCCGACGTGCTGGCCGACTATCACCAGCGGTTCCGCTTCATCCTGGTCGACGAGTATCAGGACACCAACGTCGTCCAGTATCTGTGGCTGCGCCTCCTCGCC
>JAGSYU010000091.1 GCA_018262575.1 Pseudomonadota bacterium
GCCACCACCTCATCGACCAGCCGGTCGGCCAGCTCGGGCGTCATGTCACTGAACAGGACGTCGTCGTGCCCCCTGGAGGTCATGCGCACCAGCGGCCCTTTGGAACACAGGCCCATGCAGCCGGTACCGCCGACATGCACCTTGCCATCCAGTTCCCGGGCCAGGAGATCGGCCTTGATGTGCCCGATGACTTCCGCCGCTCCGGACGAATGACAGCCCGTGCTCGAACAACAGACGAGGCGCACGTCCATGGCCTGCTGCTTGGCCAGCTCGGCAGCCGCTTTCACTTCAAGCTCTTCCGGCTTCATGACAATCCCACTGATCTCTGGCCCACTGATCTCTGGCGCGTCTGCCCGAAGGGCCGCCGTGGTCACGGACGCGCGGATGCGAAAGGCAGAACCGGGGCGGAAAGCCGGTTTGCCCTGACCGGCCTTCGCTCCGGAAGGTTTGGCTTGGCCGTCTACTCGGTGTCGGCGGACTGGGCCGCGCTTACGGTCGGCTGATCTTCCGCCACATGATCGAGCAAGCCACTGGCGTCGGTGACGTCCTGCTTGCCGTAGACCTTGCCATTGACCGAGGCGAGAGGGGCTAGGCCACAGCAGCCGAGGCAGCGGACGCCCTGAAGGTGATACTCTCCGTCCGCCGTGCTCTCGCCAGCCTTGATGCCGAGTTGACCTTCGATGCCCTCAAGCAACTTGGGTGACCCCTTGAGGTGGCAGGCCGTGCCGGTGCAGACCGAGATGATGTACTTGCCGGGGCTTTTCAGCTTGAAGTAGTTATAGAAGGTCAGCACCTCATAGATGGTGGCCAGTGGCACGCCCATCTCCTGCCCGAGCTTCATCGCCGATTCACGCGGAACATAGCCGAGCCGCCCCTGCAACTCGTGCAGGGCCATGATCAGGCTGCCCCGTTTCTTCTTCCACTTCTGAGCCAGGACGACGATCTCGTCCTCTGGTGCGTCCTCAAGGTCGGACTCGACCTCTTCCACAGCGGTATTCTCAGCCATGAGCCTACTCGTTCGCTTCCAGCTAGGTTAAATCGATATAGTTCATTTCCGGTGGAACAAAACGACCAGATAGCGCTCCCCCAAGCCTTGTCTGGATCGACCGAGTCGCAGAGCAAATCTAGTCGCCTACCCCACAGAAACCGAGATATATCGAAACTATGATTGTGGAAATCTTGATTTATTCCAACATTTCTCAAGTACACATAGCCACAATCAGCCAAAGAAACCAGGAATTCATCCCCAGAATTTCTTTCTATATCGGTTTAGAATGTCGATAAATTACATTTTTTCAAGTAAGACATAACACTTAAGCGACGATTTTGATCATTCTATAATTCAGATTTGAGAATTATTCTCAATTTCGCAAACAGCATACCCCCGACCGAAAGGCAGCCGACCGGAATGGGGGCAAAGCCAATGCCTCACGAATGGAATATATGTGCCATCTCAATATCGCCTATCGACGCTACCACCGCCGGCCAATCCGCGATCCGTCAGAGGCGTGCTGGACGTCGCGCGCGCCTCAATAGCCTTGGCGTTGCCGGTGGACGGGTCGTTGGGACCGAAGCGGCAACGGGGAGCTTGCAGTCTCAACCCGCAGAAATGCCGCAAACGTCTCGTATCGACCTTGTGAAGATCAGAAGGGCCTTACGATGAACATGCATGCGCGCGACATCGAGCCGGACCTCGGCCCGCTCCTCGACCTGACCGACGACCTGTCGGATCGGGATGCAGCGGGAAACGGCAAGACCGAACCTCGCCTTGACGGCGAAAGCCGGAAAAAGCCCGGCCTGTCGCTCGGGCCGACGGACCGGATCGGCCAGGACAGCCCCCTGCCCTCCGGCTCGCCTTTCCGACGCGGCGGTCGTGACGTTGCGGAAGAACCGTCGGCGTCTGCCATCCTGGCGGCATGGGGCGGCTTCTGGCGGGCTGTCGTCATCGGCACCGTGTCCGGAACGGTCGGCGGAGTGGTTGGTGCGTTCACCCTCGTCTGGCTCACCGGCGCCGGATGGAGCGTCTTTGCCAAGCTCCTGGTCGACGCGATCGGACATCTCTGACGCAGCCGATATGGCGGCAGGCAAGCGGCCGACGTGTTTGGACGACTCCCGTCACTCCTCAGCGCATCGCTCCACCCGGTGGGCTCACGCGTCAGGCGCTCAGCCAGCCGTCGACGTCAGCGGCTTTCGGCAGTCCGCCTGCGTGTACGACTTTGCCATCGACCACCACACCCGGCGTGGCGGCGATGCCATAGCCGGCAATGGCGGCATAGTCGGTGATCTTTTCGATCGTGACCGGCACGCCAAGCCGTTCGGCCTCGCTCTTCAGAAGCTCCGCGGTCAGTTGGCAGGTCTTGCAGCCGGAGCCGAGAACCTTGATGTCTTTCACTGTCAGTCTCCTTGAGAGTTGTTTGCTGATTTCGTTCAGGCCGTCAGCTTGCGGAACAGCGGCTTCAGGCGATCGCCATAGAGTGCGACGATAGCGGGTTCGTCGGCCGCCAATGGCTTGACGGGTACGAGATCCATCACATCGTCGGCGGCAAGATCGGATTCGAGCAGCGTGGCGGCAGCGCCATGCACCATGGCGGCAACCGCTTCGCGGGCGGCAGCCTCCGTCAGTCCGAATTCGACGGCGAGGTGTTCCAGCGCCATGAACTGGAACCACAGGTAGGTCGGCCCCATGGCAGAGATCAGCGCATAGGCCTCGATCGTGCCTTCATCGACAACCGGACAGTCGCCGAGCGGCACCATCAGGGTGATGAGTGCTTCCCGCTCGGGTTCCGATAAGGCCGGAGCGAAAGCGATGGGGTTATAGCCCTGGCCGACGATCGACGGGGCGTTGGGGTTCTGCCGGGCAATGCGGGTGAAGCCGCCGAGCAGGTCGGCGAGACCGCTGAACTTGATCTTGGGTGCCAGCGACAGCAGAACAGCGGCGGGCTTGAGGTATCGCCCGACCTCTGGCAGCACCTCGGCAAGAACCGGCGGGTGCAGACCGACGATGACGAGATCGGCCGACGACGCCTCGACGAGGGTGCCCGATCTGACGGTGGGGAATGCGTCAGCGAGCTTTCCCGCCGCTTCCGGTTTGGCGTCGAAGAGGACGACACCCTCCGGCAGGGCATCTGCCTGCTTCCAGCCTTCGAGCAGGATGCGGGCGATCCGGCCAGCGCCGATGATACCGATGGTTTTCATGTGCGGTCTTTCTTCCGCCCTCAGGCGACGAACAGGAAATTGAACAGATAGCCGACAGTGAGGATGCCGAGCCCGACGACGCCGACGAAAACGGCGATCAGCTTTACGGTCAGCACCTTCCTCAGGATGATCATTTCCGGCAACGACAGGGCGATCACCGCCATCATGAAGGCGAGGACGGTGCCGAGCGCCGCGCCCTTGCCGATCAGCGCCTCGATGATGGGAATGATTCCGGCCGCGTTGGAGTACATCGGGATGCCGACAACCACGGCAGCAGGCACCGACCACCAGGCATCCTTGCCCATGATCGAGGCCAGCAATGCGGCCGGCGCGTAGCCGTGGATCAGGGCGCCGACGGCAATGCCGGCGATCACCCACAGCCAGACCTTGCCGACGATGTCCGTCACCGCGTCGAGTCCGGCGCGAAGACGGTCGGGGACCGTCAACCGCCGGTCGGGAAGGTCGACATTGCCCATCCGCACTTCCCTAACCCAGGGCTGAAGCCAGCCGTCGAGATGGAAGCGGCCGATGACGAAGCCGGCGATAATCGCCACCCCGAGTCCGAAGGCCAGATAGGTAACGGCCACTTGCCAGCCGACGAGGCCGAACAGCAGGCCGAGCGCCACCTCGTTGATCATCGGGGCGGCGATCAGGAAGGAAAAGGTGACGCCGAGCGGGACGCCCGCCGACACGAAGCCGATGAACAGCGGGACCGCCGAGCAGGAGCAGAAGGGCGTGACGATGCCGAGCGAGGCGGCGGCGACATTGCCGACGCCCTCTCGCTTGCCAGAAAGGAGGCGGCGGGTGTTCTCCGCCGAAAAGAAGCTGCGAACCACGCCCATGGCGAACACCACCAGCGTCAGCAACATCAGCACCTTCGGCGTGTCGTAGAGGAAGAAGGCAAGCGCCTCGGCGAGATGGCTATCCGGAGCGACGGGCAGTCGGGCGACCGCCCAGGCGGCGAGGGGCTGAAGGATCTGATAGACCGCCAGCCAGAGGATCAGAGCGGCGACAGTGCCTCCGACCCAAAGATACCGTCGGGATGCGTCGGTCGGCTTTCGAGGGGTTGGAGCCGGGCAGCAGGTCGTCATGCTGCGATCTCCTCGGCCTTGTCGGCGACCGGCAGCGCCAGAGCGGCATCGACGACGGTGGTCACGGCCGGATGCAGTTTCGGATTGCGACGATAGCGAACCCACTGTGCATCCCGGCGATCGATCACCAGCCCCGCAACCTTGAGCGCCGCCATGTGGCGCGACATGCGCGACTGCGAAGCGCCAAGTTTGCGCATCAACTCGCAGACACAGTGTTCCTCACCGTCCCACAGGAGGCGGATGGCGCCGAGGCGGGTGGGGTCGGCAAGGGCCGAGAGAATGTCGACGGGATCTTTCATGGACTTATCCGCTTATGCGTTTATCAGCAAATACTTCTTTAGTGGCCGGCTCGCAATCAGGACATTGCCTTATCTCGATACTTCGGCTATCAACGAAATATGGAAAAGACTTTTGCTTTGGAAGCGCTGTCGGCGTTGTCGCAGGAAACGCGTCTCGACGTGTTCCAGCTGTTGATACGCTGTGAACCCGAGGGGTTGCCGGCCGGCGAGATCGCCGAACGTCTCGGCGTTCCGCCGAACACCCTTTCGACGCATCTCGCCATTCTGACGCGGGCCGGCCTTGCGACATCTGAGCGTCGCAGTCGCCAGATCATCTATCGGGCAAGGACCACTCAGATCAATTGTCTGGTCAGCTTCCTCGTCAAGGACTGCTGCGGCGGTCACCCGGAGCTATGCAGGCTGCCCGAGATCAACAGCACATCCGCCAACGCGAAGGGCGTCACCATGTCGGATCGCATCTACAATGTCCTCTTCCTCTGCACGGGCAACTCGGCCCGCTCGATCATGGCCGAGAGCCTGTTGAACACAATGGGGGCCGGCCGTTTCCGAGCCTTCTCGGCCGGCAGCCACCCTGCGGGACAGGTCAATCCGCTTGCCATCGAGGTGCTGACGGAGGAAGGCCTGCCAACCGAAGGCCTGCGGTCCAAAAGTTGGGACGAGTTCGCCGAGCCGGATGCGCCCGAGATGGATTTCGTGTTCACCGTCTGTGATACCGCCGCAGGCGAGTCTTGCCCGGTCTGGCCGGGGCAGCCGATGACCGCCCATTGGGGCATCGAGGACCCGGCCCGTTCGGTTGGGACGCATTTCCAGCAGAAGGCAGCGTTCATCACGGCCGCCCGCTATCTCAAGAACCGCATTTCGGCCTTCCTGGCGTTGCCGTTCCAGAGCATTGACCGCATGGCCCTGACGAGCCAGTTGCATGACATCGGCCGCCTTGACGGCGCCACCACGAAGACCGGAGAAGCAGAATGAGCGCCGTCACCCGTCGTCTGTCGTTTCTCGATCGCTATCTCACCGTCTGGATTTTCGCCGCCATGGCGATCGGCGTCGGCATCGGCTACGCCCTGCCGGGCGTCGAGGCGCTGATCAACTCCTTCCAGGTTGGCACCACCAACGTGCCGATCGCCATCGGCCTCATCCTGATGATGTATCCGCCCTTCGCCAAGGTGCGCTACGAGGACCTGCCGAAGGTGTTCGCCGACGTGAAGATTCTTGTCCTGTCGCTTGTCCAGAACTGGCTGATCGGGCCGGTGCTGATGTTTGCGCTGGCGATCATCTTCCTGCCCGACAAGCCGGAATACATGGTCGGGCTGATCCTGATCGGCCTTGCCCGGTGTATCGCCATGGTGGTCGTCTGGAACGATCTTGCCAAGGGTTCGACCGAATATGCCGCCGGCCTCGTCGCCTTCAACTCGATCTTCCAGGTGCTGTTCTATTCCGTCTTCGCCTGGTTCTTCGTCACCGTACTGCCGCCCGTGTTCGGCCTCACGGGATCGGAAGTGAACATCTCCATCGGCGAGATCGCCCGAAGCGTCTTCATCTACCTCGGCATTCCCGCCATTGCCGGCGTATTGACGCGGGTGGTGATGCTGCGCTTCGTTTCAAAGGACTGGTATCACAGTCATTTCGTGCCGAAGATCGGGCCGATCACGCTCGTCGCGCTGCTGTTCACGATCGTCGTCATGTTCTCGCTGAAGGGCAATCTGATCCTGACCATCCCCGGTGATGTGGTTCGGATCGCCATTCCACTGCTGATTTATTTCGTGGTGATGTTCGCGCTGAGCTTTGTGATGTCGCTAAAAGCCGGCACCGACTACAAGCGCTGCACGACGCTGTGCTTCACGGCGGCCAGCAACAATTTCGAGCTGGCGATCGCCGTCGCCATCGCCGTGTTCGGCATCAATTCGGGGGCGGCCTTCGCCGCCGTCATCGGGCCGCTGGTCGAAGTGCCGGTGATGATCGGCCTCGTCAACGTGGCGCTATGGACGCGCCGCTACTTCCCTGCCGAACAGACGAGCTGACCGGAGCTTCCATGGACGTCGTCATCTATCACAATCCCGGCTGCGGCACCTCGCGCAACACGCTGGCCCTGATCCGTCATGCCGGCATCGAGCCACACGTGATCGACTACCAGAAGTGCCCACCGAGCCGGAACCTGCTCAAGCAGATGATCGACCGGTCGGGCATGGCGGTGCGCGATGTGCTGCGCATCAAGGGGACGCCCTATGGGGAACTCGGCCTCGGCGACCCTGACCTCTCTGACGATCAGCTTCTCGACGCCATGATGGCGCATCCCATCCAGATCAATCGTCCGCTCGTGGTGAGCGACCGGGGCGTCAAGCTCTGCCGCCCCTCCGACATGGTGCTGGACCTATTGCCTGAGACGCCGCTTGCCGACTTCGTCAAGGACGACGGCGAATTGTGCCTCAGGGATCAGGAGATCGCCCCTGATGACGCAGCATTGATCGCCGCGCTCGACGCCGAGGGGTTGCCGACCGGCGACCTATCCGAACCGGGGCGACGCTTCTTCGTCTATCGGACGCTGTCCGGTGAGGTGGTCGGTTACGCCGGGCGCGAGCCCTACGGCCGGGAGGTCTTTCTGCGCTCTGTGGTGGTGCTGCCGGCGGCGCGCGGCCGGGGCATCGGCAAGGCCATCGTCGCGCGCCTTGGCCGTCGGGCCTTCGACGAGGGCGGGCGGACGATGTGGCTGCTGACGACGTCGGCGGCCGGCTTCTTCGAGAAGACCGGCTTCAAGCGCATCGAGCGGACGGCAACACCAGAGGCAATCCTCAACACGCGCCAGGCCAAGGGCCTGTGTCCATCTTCTGCCAGCGTTCTTGCCAAGCCGATCTGGCTGTAAGCCGCCTCGCCCTCGGGCAACAAAGGGGCGACGCATCCGAAGCACACCACAACGGCGCGATTCTCCTCACGCGGCGAGCCGACTCGCAACCAATTGATCGACCTCTTCATCCGATAGCAGGCGGTCGATCAGCTGGACCCCCATCACCTGGTCATTGCGCCAGACAACCTTGACATCCAAAGGCCCAAGCACCGGATGGCTCACGCGACCTTTCAGGCCTGCCTCCACGCCATCAGCCAGCTTGAAACGCATGCCGGAGCGTGAAACGTCGTACAGACGAAGCGCACGCTGGCTGCCGTTGGCGAAGTCCACCGTCAGGACGGCATCAGCCGCCTTGCGCACGTGTTGGCGTTGGTCCATCAGATCGCGAACGAGGGTGTCAACCTCATGCTCCAGGCTCTGAACCTGGCTGACCAGCGTGACGCTCATGTCAGCCAGCTTTCCCGCGGCCTGTTCGGTGTTGGACGCCAGCGTCGGCAAGCAATTGAGGCTGACAACCACGTCATGATTGGCGGCCGTCGAACGGTCCAGACTGTTGTTGATTTCCGAGGTCGCGGCGCTTTGCTGCTCTACGGCGCCGGCAATCGTCGTGCTCAGCGACGACATGGCCTCGATCGACCCGGTGATCTCGTCGAGCGACGTAGCAACCTCCTGGGCCGCGGCGCGAATGCCGTCGACCTGGCGAGCGATTTCTTCCGTCGCTCCCGCCGTCTGGTTGGCGAGCTGCTTGACCTCGGCAGCAACCACGGCAAAGCCCTTGCCTGCGTCGCCCGCCCGTGCCGCCTCGATGGTGGCATTGAGGGCAAGAAGGTTGGTCTGCTGGGCAATAGCCGAGATCAGGGTCGTCACCTGGCCAATTCTCTCCGATGCCTGCGAGAGCTTGGTGCCCAGGGCCTTGGCCGCCTCAGAGTAGGAGCGCGCCGTTGCCGCGCCTTTGGCCGAGACGGCCGTCTGCTGAGCGATCCCAGACAGAGAGGCCGCGAGCTCCGTGACGGCCGACACAACGGCGTTCAAGTCCTTGTTGGTGAGGTCCAGCCGGCCCAGCGACCGGTCGAGTTCGTGGCGCGTCGTTGACGCATTGGTGCCAACGGCGTCGATGACCGCGCTGACGTTTTGCGCAACCCCATTGATGGCCGCGACCACGGTGTTGACCGACAGGCGCAGGCGATCGGCAACGCCGGCCAGCGCTGCCCGCTTATTCTGAAGAATCTCGCGCTGCCTCTCCTCGGAATTGGCTTCGTTGAGCTTGTCGATCGTCCGATCGCGGAAATAGGCGACGGCTCTCGCCAGTTGACCGACCTCGTCGGTGCGACTGGCTTCGGCAAGTTCGGCAGAGATGTCGGCATCGCCGAGTTCCCGGATATGGGCGTCCAGGCTGGAAATGCTGCGCACGATCGAGCGGAACAACAGCGCAGCCGCACCGATGGCCAGGATAGCGATGCCGAGCGCCAGGCCGAGCATGATGATCATGCGCATCCAGAAGCTCGCCACACGTACACCGAGAAGCTGGTCGAGCTGATCGGCCGATTGCCTCCAGTACTTGTCCGCCGCCGCCGCGAGCGTTTTGTTCGCCCCGGTAAGCGCGGCGATGTCGGCGGAGGCACGCAAAGCGTCGTTCCGCAGGTCGGCGGAAACCTTGTTGGCTGTTTCTGAAAAGGCTTTGACACTGGCGACGAACGACGCGGTCGGGCCTTCGAGCGAAGCGGCGACGGACCCGGAGGCATTGCTCTTCTTGGCAACCTCGACCGAAGCCTTGATCGTATCGATATCGGTCCCGATCTGGCCCAGGAGCACGGTAAAGGCGGCGCGTTCGGCGTCGTCGAGCGCGTCAAGCCGCGACTGGCGGCGCGCCAGCATGTCCAGTTCCGCCGCGCGGGTGATCAGGTCCGGCAGCCGAACGACCACGGTGTCCATGACATAGAAACTGTCGAGGTCCGGATCGAGGATCAGGTTGCTGTCGTTGCCCGCCGCCGTCGCCAAATCACGGAACGAGGCGCCGATCTCAGCCGAAGTCTTGTCCGACAGCGTCAGGCGATCGGCGGCCTCGCGGACCGACGCCGGATAGTCCGGCGTAGCGAGCGACTTGGCAGGTTCCAGAACTTTCGGGTCGTTGATGTCGGGCTGCGAGGCCCAGGAAATCACCGACGGCCACATTTGGCGAAGCCAGTCGGTCCCCGCCAGCTCGGCATCAGCGAAGGCGATGTCCTTCTGGCTTTGCAGCACAAACAACCCGGACATCAACCCGAGAGGCAGAAGCAGCATGACAACAACGATAGCCAATTTTCCCCGAATGGACATTCGCCTGCTCCGTCCCGTCTATGGGCCTAATAGGTGGCGGCTGTCGGCATCCGCCAAATATTTAGGCACCCACAGTAAAATTGATCAAATTTTCAGCAAAACCGTTTCGAATAGCTCATATTTATTCCAGTCTATTTTTAATCAAAGTTGTTAATACCGCCTTTATTTTTATTAGATCCACGGCTTACCGACCTGCAGGTCTTTCGGCATGGTATCGACCAGTCAATGCTTGGAATATCTCGGAATCGAGAATTGCGCGGCCGGAAATCACTTATTCCAGATTGTGCCGACACCGCTCTTCGCGATCCATAACTTCCGGAGACCAGTTTCAGTCAAGCAATGCCAGACCCGCTCCACCCAGGGCGGACAGAGCGACAACTGCCCATGGTGGCGCCCTCCACACCATGAGGGCCACGAAACCGGCGAGTGCCAATGCCAGATCGTGCAGATCGGTAATCGCGCTCGTGAAAACGGGAGAATAAAGGGCCGCGCCGAGGATTCCGACAACGGCGGCATTGGCCCCTCGCATCAGCGATTGCGCCGCCGCCTTGGCGCGGAACTGATCCCAGAACGGCAGAATGCCGGTGAGCACCAGAAATCCGGGAAGAAAGATCGCCAACACGGCAATACCAGCGCCTAGGATACCGTTCGGCTCCGGCTTTAGGACCGCCCCCAGATACGCCGCGAAGGCGAACAGCGGCCCCGGCACGGCTTGCGCAGCGCCATAGCCCGCAAGGAAGGCATCCGGCGTGATCCATCCGCTCTGCACCAGCTCTCCATCAAGGAGCGGCAGGACAACATGGCCGCCGCCGAAAACCAGCGCGCCAGCGCGATAAAAGCGGTCGATAACGGCGAGCGCCTGCGATTGCCCGGCCAGCAACGGCAGCAAGATCAGCAGGGCAAAAAAGGCCAGAAGGGCTCCGACGGCCACCCGGCGCGACACCGGCATGAGGACATGGCCGCCGGTTGGTCTGGCTTCTCCCTGGGAAAGAACCAAACCGGCCACCGCACCCAAGGCAAGCGCTCCCAGCATGCCAAGGCTCCCCGGCAGGAATGCCAGCAGCGCGAGGGCGGCAACGGCGATCGCCGAGCGTTCACGGTCGGGGCAGAGGGCCTTCGCCATGCCCCAGACTGCCTGGGCCACGATGGCGACAGCGACGATCTTGAGCCCGTGCAGACCACCGGCGCCCACAGGCCCGCCGATCGCCGGTGCGGTCAGCGCAAACACCAGCAAGATCAGGGCGGACGGCAGCGTGAAAGCAGAGAAAGCCGCCAACGCGCCCAGCCAGCCGGCTCGCTTCATACCCAGGGCGAAGCCGACCTGGCTGGATGCCGGGCCGGGCAGGAACTGGCAAAGGGCCACGAGATCGGCATAGGCGTGATCGTCCAGCCAGCGCCGACGAACCACCAGTTCCTCGCGGAAATAGCCAAGGTGGGCAATGGGGCCGCCAAAGGATGTCAGGCCTAGCTTGAGAAAGACCAGAAGAACTTCGGCGGCGCTGCCGCGAGGCGCATCAGAGCCGTCAATTTGGTTTGCCATCGGCTGCCACCCTTTTGTTGTCTGATGTCATGGTCATGGTGGTTCGTGACAAGTCAGTGACGAGGCGTCCAGTGGCATGAGACGACTGGCGGAGGTCAATGAGAGAAAGGTCCACCGGCAAGGCAACCTCGCCTCGTCAAAGTCGCGGCGCCCGCATGGCAATGCGGGTCAGGTGTTCGACCAACCCGTTGAAGACAGCGCGGCAGCGGGCGTTGCTGCCGAGGTCTTCGTGCATGACCACCCAGGTTTCGAGATCGACGGCGAACTCGTTCGCCAGCACCCGGACCAGGTCGGGTTCGGCGGCGGCGACAACGGTTTGGCAAACGCCGATACCGAAGCCGGCCCTGATCGCCGCGAGCTGAGCCACGTCGCTGTCGACCCTAAGGGCGAAGGCTGACCGCGACAACGCCGGATAGCGCTGTGCCAAGGCCCGCAACGTCGATGTTTCGACGTCGTAGCCGATGAGATCATGCGCCTTGAGCTGCTCCATGGTTTCGGGAACACCACGCCGCTCCAGATAGTCGCGACGGGCGTGCAGTCCCAAGGTGAAGACACCGACGCCCTTGGCAAGAAGAGCCTGTTGTTCGGGACGGACCATGCGGATGGCGATATCCGCCCTGCGCTGCAGGAGATCGTCGAGGGCGTTGGAAAGTGACAGCTCGATCAGCACGTGCGGATGACGCCGCCGGATCTCAGCGAGAATCGTCGGCAGGTGTACCGTGCCGACGACTTCGCTGGCGCTGATCCTGACCGTGCCGCGCACCTCGCCGCGACGCCCGTCCGCCGTGCGTAGCAGTGCCGCCGACGTTGTCTGCAACAGTTCGGCATAGGGCTTGAGTTCCGCAGCCACCTCGGTCGGTGACAGACCGCCTGTTGTTCGCAGGAACAGCGCCGCTCCGATCGCCTCTTCGAGGGCATCGATATGTCGCGCCACGGTCGGTTGCGTCAGGCCGAGCACCCGCGCCGCGCCGGAGAGTGAGCCCTCCCGAAGCACGGCGCTGAAGCTGCGATAAACGTCCCAACTCGGCTCTTTCTTCATATATTTTCGTATAGCATACCCATGATATTCGACAATTCCGTTTAGCTATGCCGCGCGCCACAGTGTCCGTGTCAACGACGGAGAACGGACATGGACAACAAGATCGCATTGGTGCTCGGCGCGACGGGCGGGATTGGCAGCGAGGTTGCGGCAAAGCTGATTGCCGGGGGTTGGCAGGTACGGGCGCTCCATCGCGCCCCCGACCGGATCGCGGGAGATCCGCGAATAACCTGGATCAAGGGCGACGCCTTTGTGGCGGCCGATGTGCTCGCCGCCGGTACCGGCGTGTCGCTGATCGTCCACGCAGTCAATCCGCCCGGCTATCGCGACTGGGAGAAACTGGTCCTGCCGATGCTGGACAACACGCTGGCCGCCGCGCGGGTCAATGGTGCCCGCATTGTTCTGCCGGGCACCGTCTACAACTACGGCACCGATGTCTTTCCCCTTATCTCGGAAGACGCGCCGCAGAACGCCAGGACCCGAAAGGGCGCCATCCGGGTTGAGATGGAGCGGCGCCTGAAGACGGCCGCCGAGCGCGGCGAGGCCAAGGTGCTGATCGTCCGCTCTGGCGATTTCTTCGGTCCGAAGGCGGCGAACAACTGGCTGAGCCAGGGATTGCTCAAACCGGGACGGCGTCCCTCGGCGATCACCTATCCCGGCCACTGCGGCGTCGGCCATCAGTGGGCCTATCTGCCCGATGTCGCCGAAACCATGGTGCGGCTGATCGACAGCGGCAAGCTCGACGATTTCGCCACCTTTCACATGGAGGGCCATTGGGATGCCGACGGCACTCAAATGATCTCGGCGATCCGGCGCGTTCTCGACGAACCGTTCACCCCTGTGAAGCGCATGCCCTGGCTTTTGATGCGCCTTGCATCCCCATTCGTCCCGCTGCTGCGGGAACTCGCCGAAATGAAATATCTGTGGGACCGGCCCGTGCGGCTCAACAACCAGCGACTGATTGCTGCACTCGGCTCGGAGCCCCGAACCCCGCTCGACACCGCTCTGCGAACAACACTGACGTCGATGAACTGTCTCTAGCGCTCATGGGGCGGCAACAGCCGCCTCGAACGCATCGCTCAGGCGCGCGCAGCATGCCCCGGTTCGGCTTGCGGACCCGAGCGTCGCATGAATCGGCCGGGCGGCTGGCCGACGTGGCGGCTGAAGGCCGTGCTGAATGTGCTCGCCGAGCCGTAGCCGATGCGTCTCGCCACTTCGTCGAGCGCCACTCCGCCGCCACGCAACAGGGTCTTGGCGAGCGCCATGCGCCAGGACAGCAGGTATTCCATCGGCCGGACCCCGACCATGCGCACGAAGCGGTCAAAAAAGGCGGATCGGGACATGCCCGCCTGGCGCGCCAGATCCGGCACGGTCCAGGACCGTTCGACATCGCCGTGCATGTGACGAAGAGCGATAGCGATCCGGGGGTCGGCCAAGCCACGCAACAGGCCCGGCCGGGCTTCCTGAACCGGCGCGGCTCGAAGCGCCTCGATCAGCAGGATTTCCACGAAGCGCTCGAGAATGAGGTCGCGGCCGACGTCCTCGCGGGCTGCCTCCTCGCCAAGGAAGCGCACCAACTGGGTCAGGCGTGGAATGCCACGGATATGGATCATGCGCGGCAAGAGCGACACGAACAGCGCAGCGTCCGGCGAGCCGAAGAGAAAATAGCCACCGAACTGCCTGACATCCGCCGGCCCGTCCGTTCGGCCGTAGCGAACCTCCCGATCGGGCGGTGGCGCCGTCTTGGGATCGATGCGCAACAGGGGGGCGGGCTCGAAGCCGGACATGGTGAAGGCGGGCGTCGCCGGCAGCAGCACGAAGTCGCCCTCTTCTAGAAGGACCGGCGCCTCGCCATCGACGGCCAGCCGGCAACGCCCTTCGGTCACGGCGCAGAAGCCCGGCTGGCCGAATTCGGTATACCGCACGGCCCAGCGGCCGGCACCGCTGATCCCCTTCGAATAGACCGCCCGGGGGCGCAAAAGCTGGATCACCTCGGAGAGCGGATCGGCCATTTTGGACTCATGCCAATGAAATGCGGACTATCTATCGACGATCGTCCTGATCATGCCCGCTATATCGGTCTCGTCAACAGCAAACACAGGACACCGATATGAAAACCGTACTGATCACCGGCTGCTCTTCCGGCTATGGGCTGGAAACCGCCCGCCACTTCCACGGCCAGGGCTGGACCGTCATCGCCACCATGCGCAGCCCGCGCGATGGACTGCTTCCGGCATCCGATCGCATCCGCGTCCTGCCGCTCGACGTCACCAAGCCCGACAGCATCACCGCGGCGCTGGAAGCGGCGGGACCGATCGACGTGCTGGTGAACAATGCCGGCATCGGTGGCGTCGGCGCCTTCGAGGCGACGCCGATGTCACACGTGCGCAAGCTGTTCGAGACCAACACCTTCGGGGTGATGGCGATGACACAGGCGGCCATCCCTCAGATGCGGGCGCGCCGGTCCGGCGTGATCGTCAATGTCACCTCCACCGTGACGCTGGCTGCGATGCCACTGGCAGCGGCCTATACGGCCAGCAAACAGGCCATCCAGGGCTTCACCGGCTCACTGGCCCACGAGCTCAACGCCTTCGGTGTGCGGGCAAGGCTGGTGGAACCCGGCTACGCACCGACGACGCGCTTTGCCGACAACACCGATATTCCCGTCATGGATCTCATTCCCGAAGCTTATGCGGATTTCGCCCGCCCCATCTTTGCCGCCTTCGCCAACCCGCCCCTGATCACCAGGGAAAGCGACGTGGCCGAAGCGGTCTGGCTGGCCGCCAATGACACTTCGGACCGGTTACACTATCCGGCAGGCGCCGATGCCGTCGCCCTCGCGCAGGGCAGGTCTGCGCGGGGAGTCGGCTGGTCTGCATCAGTTTTTTTTGCGCTCGGCAACGGATGGGCACGCGATGCCCGTTGAAGGGAGTGTCCGAAATTTGAAAAGGAAGACCGCCGTGAAGTATTTATTGATCGCCCTTGGCGTCTTGATCTTGGCTGAACCGGCGACTGCCGCGCCGAAATGGGATCTGAACGGCGACGGCAAGATGACGCGGGACGAATTTGCGCAGATGATATCATCGCGCACGGTCGAACTCACCGATACGAACAAGGACGGCAGGATTTCGCTCGCAGAATGGACCGCTCGTCCGGTGGCGCAAAAGGCGAAAGCGGCAGGCAGACCGGAAATGCGCTTTGACACGCTCGATAGCAACAAGGACGGCTTTGTCGTCGCCGCCGACTTTGCTGGAAGCCTCGAAAAACGCTTTGATCGTCTTGACGCGAACAAGGACGGCAGCCTGTCGAAAGAGGAACGTCAGGCGGCGCGCAAGGTGACCAAAGCCAACTGATGAGAAGCGGGAGCATTGACGAGCAATGATCCAGACGAGGCGCTGCTCAAGCGCGTGGCCGGCGGCGGCGACGGCGCTGTCCGCGACATGGTCGCGCGCAAGCTTCCACGCTTGCTTGGTCTCGCCAACCGTCTGCTCGGCGACCGGGCGGAAGCCGAGGACGTGGCGCAGGACGTCTTCCTGCGCATCTGGCGCCAGGCCGGCAAGTGGCGCAGCGGCGAGGCGCTGTTCGACACCTGGATACACCGGGTGGCGCTCAATCTCTGCATGGACCGCCTGCGCAAGCGGCGCGAAATCTATGTCGCGCAACCGCCGGACCGCGCCGACCCCGGCCCCGGACCGGACGGGGGCATTGCCGCCAGAGAGGAGCGCGACGCCGTCAAGGCGGCGATCGATGCGCTTCCCGACCGCCAGCGCGAGGCGATCGTGCTGCAATACTATCAGGAGCTCAGCAATGTCGAGGCGGCGGCACTCATGGGCATCGGCGTCGAGGCGCTCGAAAGCCTGCTGGCTCGAGCACGTCGGAACCTGCGGGCCAGCCTTGTCGGGGATCGACCATGACGCCTGAGAGATTCCTTGAGATCGTCGATGCCTATGGCGCGGCGGCGCGGCGCTGGCCGGCGGAGGAGCGCGCCGAGGCCGAGGCTTTCGCGCTCAACGACGCCGAGGCGCAGGCCACGCTGGCGCGCGAGGCTGGACTTGACCGAATGCTTGGCGCCTACCGGATCGCACCGGCCGGCAGCGCGCTGACCGGAGCAATCATTGCCTCGGCGCGGCCTCGCCGCCGGCTGTCTTGGGCGGTGATCCTCAAGGGCCTGGGCATCGTCGGCGCCGGGCTCGCGGGAGCGCTCGTCGGCACATTCCTGATGATGGTCTATGCGCCCTCGACACCGACCTTTGCCGACGACGACCAGCCCATCCTCACCAGCTTCGACGTGAGCGGCGGCGACTACGATCTGGACGACACCCCATGAACGAACGTACTGCGAAAATCGCCCTTGCCGCTTCGATCGTGCTCAATGTCTTCATCCTGGGCGCGGCGGCGGGTGCCTTCTTCTGGCGGTCATCGCCGACGCCGCCTCGGCGCGCCGAACAGGGCCTTGCAGCAGTGGCGCAGGCGCTGGAGCCTGCCCAGCGTCAGGCCTTCCGTCAGGCGCTGGCGACGGCAAGGCGTGACGCGCAGCCCGATTCCCAAGCCGCCCGAGCGGCGCGCGAAGAGCTTGCCCGGTTGCTTGGCGAACCAAACCTCGACCATGCGGCGATCGACGCGACACTCGAGGCGACCCGCGCCGCCGATATCAGGGTGCGAGCCCGCGCGGAGGCGGCCGTGGTGGATTTCGCAGACAGTCTGGGCCCGCAGGACCGCGCCAAGCTTGTCCAAGGCCTCTCTTCGCGTGGGCAAATGTTGATACGTGGTGCGAAAAAATAACGCCTGACCGACGGATCGGGCGTTCTTCTCCGTTGAAGGCCTATCCCAACTGGAAGGCGGTTTGCGTGAGCACTCCCTCCGATGGCCGACACGCCTTTATTGCGATGAACCGCTTCGGCCTTGGCGCTCGTCTGGGCGACGAAAGCCCAGAAGATGCGAAGGGCTGGTTGCTCGAGCAATTCGAGACCTATGAGGCCAAGCCGGCCGCAATGACGGACCTGCCGTCGTCGGCCGAGATATTCGTGGCCTATCGCGAAGACGGCGCCGAGATACGCGACCTGCCCGAGGTCAAGCGTGCGCGGGTACGACAGGAGCTGCGCAAGCGTGGCCAGAAGCTTTACGAAGCTGAGATCGGAGCCCGAACCCTTTCTGCCCTGACCGGCCAAGCTCCGTTCGTTGAGCACCTCGTACATTTCTGGGCCAACCATTTCGCCGTCTCCGCGGACGAGCCGCTGACGAAAGCACTCGCCGGCTCGTTCGAACGCGAGGCGATCCGGCCGCATGTGCTTGGCCGGTTCGAGGACATGCTCTTCGCTGTCGAGACGCATCCAGCCATGCTGCTCTACCTCAACCAAAACCGCTCCATCGGTCCCAACAGTATCCGCGCCAAGCGCGCCGCCGGAAGGGCGTCGCGCAAGCCCGGCATCAACGAAAATCTGGCGCGTGAAATCCTGGAGCTCCATACGCTTGGCGTCCGTACGGGGTATAGCCAGACGGACGTTACCCAATTCGCTTTCGCAATGACCGGGTGGACCGTCGCCGGGCACGACGGAAGCGATGAGGCTAAGGCTGGCGTATTCGAGTTCAGGTCGCAGTTTCACGAGCCCGGCGCACGCACGATCCTCGGCAAGACCTACGCTCAGGAAGGGGTGGACCAGGCGGAAGCCGTCTTGAGCGACGCCGCCCGCAGCAAGGCGACCGCAACCCATGTCGTGACCAAGCTCGCCCGCCACTTTGTCACCGACGAACCGCCGACTAGCCTGGTCAAGCGGCTGCAATCGGCTTTTCTTGAATCGCAGGGCGACCTGCCGACCGTCTATCGGGCACTCTTGAACGCGCCCGAGGCTTGGGAGGCAAAAGCCGCCAAATTCAAGACACCTTGGGAATGGAGTATTTCGGCACTGCGAGCGCTTGGATCGACCACGACGATGGCGCGGACGGCCAAGCAGCTCGGTCAGCCGGTGTGGCGACCGCAATCACCGGCCGGCTATGACGACATCGCCGCCAGTTGGGCGGCGCCCGACGCGCTGGTCCGGCGCGTCGAGGTTGCCGAGCGGCTCGCCCGCAAAGCCGACCCGACGCTGGATGCGCGCGAGGTCGCCAGGGCGCTCATCGGTCCTTCGCTGTCAGAGACGACGGCGATCGAGCTGGCCCGGGCAGACTCGCCCGCGATGGCGATTGCTCTTTTGCTTGTTTCGCCGGAATTTCAGAGGAGATAGGCCCATGATGGACCGCCGGAACTTCCTGCGCGGGGCGGCACTCGGCGCAGGCACGCTCGTCATCGCACCACGCATGGTGTTCGCCAATGTCGAGACGGCACGCCGCTTCGTCTTCATCATCCAGCGGGGCGCCGCCGATGGGCTCGACACCGTCATACCCTATGGCGACCCGGCGCTCGCCGGCTTGCGAGGCCCCCTGACAATCGATCCCGGCGACATGAACAAGCTGGATGGCCTGTTCGCGCTGCATCCATCCTTGGAACGGCTCGCCGGCTTTTACCGGGACAAGCAGTCGCTGTTCGTCCAGGCGGTCGCTTCGCCCTATCGTGAGCGCTCGCATTTCGATGGGCAGAACATGCTGGAAAGCGGCGGCTTGCGCCCGTACGAACGACCCGATGGCTGGCTGAACCGGTTGTCCTCGCTCTTGCCCAAGAGCCAGGAGGAAGCGATTGCCTTCTCCCCGACCATCCCGCTCGCTTTGCGTGGCGCGGCGCCGGTTACGTCCTATGCGCCGTCGTCTCTGCCGGAGGCGCCCGACGACCTCCTGACGCGGGTCAGCGCGCTTTACAACGCCGACTCCGAATTGCATGCGCTCTGGAGCATGGCCATGGAAAACCGCGGACTTGCCGACGCGGCAAGTGCGAAGCAGGACCCGGCTTCCGTCGGCACGACGGCGGCAGAATTTCTCAGCCGCCCAAACGGGCCGCGCATTGCCATGATCGAGACGGCCGGCTGGGACACCCACGCCACTCAGAAGCAGCGTCTTGCCAATCAGTTGCATGGCCTCGACCAGATGATCGGCGCGCTGCGCGATGGCCTCGGCGACGTTTGGAAGGACACAACCGTGCTGGTGGCAACGGAATTCGGCCGCACCGCCGCGGCCAATGGCACCGGCGGCACCGATCATGGCACCGCCTCAGCGGCCATGCTGGTCGGCGGCGCCGTTCAGGGTGGGCAGGTGATCGCCGACTGGCCAGGGCTGGCAACCGGGAACCTCTACGAGGGGCGCGATCTCGCTCCGACACTGGACCTCGATGCGCTGATCGCCATGGTCGCGGCAGAAAGCCTGGAGCTGGACCGGGAGAAGACGATGCGTGCGCTCTTTCCCGGCCGCCCCTTCAACCACAAGATTACCGGGCTGGTGGGCGCCTGAACGGCCCCCACCCATAGCCTGCCCCGCCCCCGACTGGGGCGGGCATCCAGCTTCGAGGTCTGGGCTTCCGGTGCTCACGAACACCAGGTTCGCTGCGCTCCGGTTCTCGAAGTCCTGGCAATCTGACTGACATCAGCGAGCTTGAGGTCAGGCTTTTGTCTTCGTCTCCGCAAGGCCGTCAGGCCGCAGAGCTTCTTCGAGTGACGCTTCTAGGGAAGCGCCGAGAAGAGCTTGGGTTGTGTTGGCTCCCTTGAAGCCGGCCTGAGCCAGAATCTCATCCAGAATCGGCTTCTGCGCTGTGAAGTTCAGCAGTTGGCTGGACAGATCGTTTATCGGGTTACCGCTCTGCTCACCCGATCTGCCCCCGAAAGAACCTGGAAACCCGCCGGTGCTGAAGATCCTGATATCGGAGATCTTCTCAATGGGCTTCATCGCCTCGGCAAGGGCCTTTGGCACGATCTCAACGCGTGCCTTCGCCAGCTCGAAATCGATTATGCTCGTTGCGAGCGCGTTACGGGCCTCATTCTTGGCTCGCTCGGCCCGCGCCTCCGCTTCACCGAGATCGATGATGCCGACGGCACGGACCTTGGCAGCCTCGGCTTCCGCATTGGCCTGGATCGTCAGGGCAGCGGCAAGATTTTCGGCGGCCTGCCGCTCGGCCTCGGCCTTAACCGTGAGCGCCGTGGCTTCTTGCTCAGCTTCCTTGCGGGCAGCGATCACCGCGATACGCTTGGCGCGCTCGGCGATCTCGACCTCTCGGGCAGTGGTCACCTGTTCCTCTGCCGTGATGGCACCGGCCTTGGCCTCGTCGGCCTTGGCGCGAGCGGCTTGCTCCTCCTCGGTCTTCTGGGCGACAGCGATGGCGGCTTCGATCCGCGCTGTCTCGGAGATCTTTCGAGCCTCCGCCTCGCGTTCCGCAATGCCGCGCTCGGCGACGATGCGCGCCGACTCCCGTGCTTGGTGCGTCTCGGCGTTTCGCTCGGCGATGCCCCGTTCCGTGTCCAGACGCGCCATCTCCTCTGCCAGGCGCGCCAGTTGTTCGGCCTTGGCCGCTTCGGCTCGCGTCTCGGCGGTTTTATTGGCGATGTCCCTTTCTTGCGACAGCTCGGCATCGCGCTGCTCGCGCGCGATCGTAAGGCGTCTCAGCGCGGCTTCACGATCCTTGGTCGCGATCTCAACCTCGTTGTCGCGCACGATCTGATTGCGCTCGCGCTTGCGCTCTTCGGTAATCTTGGTGAGGGCGGTGAGTCCCTCGGCGTCGAAGGTGTTATTGGGGTTGAAATGCTTGATATCCGTCTGGTCGAGCCTTGTCAGCGAAACCGATTCCAACTCGAGACCATTCGATTGAAGATCATGAGCGACCGCAGCCTGAACCGACTTTACGAACTCAGCGCGTTGCTCCTGCAGGTCACGCAGCGTCATGGTCGCAGCCACCGAGCGTAGGCCATCGACAAACTTGGCCTCGACCAACGCCTTGAGTGCGTCGGCATCATTGGTACGATCACCCAGCGTCTGTGCCGCGAGTGCGATATTCTCGAAGTCCGGCTTCACGCGGACATAGAACTCGGCGGTGATATCCGCCCGCATTCGATCTTTCGTGATCAACGACTCGTTTTCGGCGCGCTTCACCTCGAGCCGCAGCGTGCTGAGCGACACCCAGGAATAGGAATGAAAGACTGGCAGGATAACGGAGCCGCCATCGAGCACGACCTTCTTGCCGCCAAACCCTGTCCGGACATACGCCTTGTCGCGCGTCGCCCTGATATAGAGCGACGAGATGATGATACCGATGACAACAATCGCCATGACGATGACGCCGGCGATGATGCTCAGAGATACGAACTCCATATTCAGCCCCTCTTGATGTCGGTGTTACTGAATTCCTGAGGCGCTGGAATGGCTTGGAATAGGCCATCGGCGCCATCCACGATGATGACAAGGGCTCCGGTATCGATGAGATAACCCGGTGCGGCCTGTGCCCGAAGATTGTGAATGTTGTCGTGCTCGTCTTTCACGCGCACCACCCCGGGTTGCCCTTGATCGAGAGGCCCAATTGTGACCATGCCCACAAGACCGATGAA
>JAGSYU010000092.1 GCA_018262575.1 Pseudomonadota bacterium
AATGGCCACTGCGAAGAAACCCGCTGTCCGTAATGGGTTCAAGACCAACGAGCACATCGTCTATCCGGCCCATGGGGTCGGCCAAATCGTTGCCGTCGAGGAGCAGGAAATCGCCGGCATGAAGCTGGAGCTTTACGTCATCGTCTTCGAAAAGGACAAGATGACCCTGCGTGTCCCGATGGCCAAGGCCGAGCAAGTCGGCATGCGCAAGCTTGCCGAGGACGACACCGTCGACAAGGCCCTCGAAATCATCAAAGGGCGCGCTCGTGTCAAGCGCACCATGTGGAGCCGCCGGGCTCAGGAGTACGAAGCCAAGATCAACTCCGGCGATCTCCTGGCCATTTCCGAGGTGGTGCGCGACCTGCATCGCGCCTCGAGCCAGCCCGAGCAGTCCTATTCCGAGCGCCAGCTCTACGAGGCGGCGCTCGACCGCATGGCGCGCGAGATCTCCGCGGTGTCCCGCATCACCGAGACCGAGGCCATCCGCCGCATCGAGGACAGCCTCAACAAGAGCCCGAAGCGCATCGCCGCTCGTGGCGATGCCGCTGAGGAAGTCGCCGAGGAAACCGAAGACGAGGCAGAAGCCGCCTGATATCGGCGCGCTTCTACCCGGTTCATTTTAGGCCTGGCGGGGAAACCTGCCGGGCTTTTTTCTTAAGGGGACAGCGCTGGTGCATCGATCCGATCGAGTGATACGGCCCGCAAGGGCCCGTTCGATGGACAAGGTGATGCATCAACAAAGAATCTAGTGCACGTCGCTCCGGCGTGTCGTGAATCTCTCCTGTGTTATCCGTGCACTGGGGAGGCGCTGGTTGGTTATCATGGGGGAGAGAATGACAAGGCTATCCTGTGCGTGGCTGACTACGGTCGTCCTGGTGGGGCCGTTCCTGACCGAAGTGGCAGTTGCCGGGGACAATGGGGTGATATTCCGCCTGGTGGCTACGGGGGACTGCGCGACGGCAAGTCCGGAGAGGGTCTGTCTCTCGGCGCCCCTCGTTTCGGGGGCGCCAACCTCCGCGCTCGACGTGCTGCGGGACATTTATCCCGGTCTTGACGCCAATGGCATCGGCCACCAGTTTGCCGGTGCCGAGGCCGTCGAAACTGCGTCTGATCCCGATGCCGGCACGCCTGATGATCGCGAGGTGGGCATCGCGACAGGTGATTTCGCCAACATTGCAGTGATTGAGGCGGGCAATAAAGCCTTTGCCGCCGCCGTCAGTTCCGGCGTGGTGACGGTGGCCGAAGTGAAGCCGGCCTACCGGGCGCTGGGGCGGCTTCTGGTCGCCACCGATCCGGGCGGGCCGACTGTTGGTTACCGATTGCTGCTCGCCGCGCCCGATAGCCCGGTGGCGCTGACGCTGAGCAGCCATTTCAACTCGCAGGAGGGGTTCGACGTGTTGCATCTGACCGGCGTGGTCGGTGGCGAGCTGATCGATCTTTATGACGGCCCCTATCTCTATTCGCTGGCCGAGGCGACGGAGCACTGCCAGCTTCTCGACCATCGCGAAGTGATCTCCGCTATAAAGACCCAGCCGCAGAGCCATCATGGCTTGGCCGATATCGGCGTGGTCGTCGATTATGCCGCTACCTGCATCAACGGCGAAACGCGGCGACAGCTTGAAGCGAAGAGCTTTCCGCTGCGGCTGACCTATGACGGTGCCCGCTATGACGGTGACGCGTCGGCCCTCGGAGACCTCAACTCGGGTTTGATGGAGTGAACGCCGCCGGCATGCGGCGGCGCTCGTTTGCGATCTTTAGCGCCCCATGTCGAACAGCAGGATCTCGGTATCGCCCTTGGCGACAATCGCCAGGTCGGCCTGCCGTTCGATGGCGGCGCCGTCGCCTTCTCCCAACTCCTGGCCGTTGACCGTGATGCTGCCGCGCGCCACCTGCAGCCAGCCAAGCCGGCCGGGTGCGAAGGCGTGGGCGACCTCAGTGCCATCCTTGAGGCGCCCGGCATAGAGGTCGACGTCGCGATTGAGCGTCAGCGCACCGTCGCGGCCGTCGCGGGCGGCGACGAGCCGCAGCCGGTTGGCCAGTTCGGTGTCGCCGAAGGTGGTCTGTGCGTAGGACGGCGCAAAGCCATCGGCTTCCGGCAGAATCCAGATCTGCAGGAAATGCACCGGGTCGGTGGCCGAGGCGTTGAACTCGCTGTGGCGGAGGCCCGTGCCGGCGCTCATGCGCTGGACGTCGCCGGGACGGATCACCGAGCCGGTCCCGAGGCTGTCGCGGTGCTGCAGCGCCCCGTCGAGCACGTAGGAGATGATCTCCATGTCGGCATGCGGATGCGGCGGGAAGCCGCCACCGCCGGCAACGCGGTCGTCGTTGATCACCCGGAGCGGGCCGAAGCCCATGGAGTTCGGGTCAAAATAATGGCCGAAGGAGAAGCTGTGGTGGCTGTCGAGCCAGCCGGCGTCGGTATGGCCACGCTGGTCGGCCTTGCGGATGTTAATCATCGCGGATCTCCCGGATCGGGGCGAACCCAATGTCGCCGCCTTGGTGATCCGAAGATGGGGCCCGTCGCGCCGTTTGTCAGGATAGCCTGTTGCCGCCGGACTGTTCTCGAAAAGTGAACAGTTGGCCGTTGCCGTCAGCGATCGACGATAATCTTGACGCGCATGCCGGGGCTTGGCTCCTCGTTGGCCGCAAGGCCATTGAGTGCCCGGAACAACATGACGCCGCGATCCATCGGAACCATGCGACGAGTGAGCGTCTCGGCGGTGTCGGCCGCGCCGACGGTGACGATGCGAATGCGCAGCGGGGCGAGCGAGGCCTTCTCCGCCTCGGACAACGAGCGGAAGGACGCGACCGTGGAGGCGAAGGTCCGGTCGAGTGCGGCGACATCGCCGCGCGTCGCGAACAGGAAGCGGAAGGCCTGATCGTTGAAGCGGATGACGGCGATGCGGTAGGTGAAGCCGCGCGCCGCCGCCGAGGCGACGGCGGCCGGCAGGCCGGCAATCGACACGGTGCGCACCGACTGGTCGTTGAGGCCATTGACCCAGCCGGACTTGAGGTAACTGACGAGGTCGCTGCCGGCGGCGACATCGGCACCGTCGAAGCGCATGGCGACGCCGTCGGCGTTGGTGGCCAGCACCGCCTTGGATGTATTGTCGATCAGGAAGCCTTCCGGCACCTCGAAGGCGAAGCCCAGCTTGGCGTGCAGGAACTGGCGCGCCCGGACATAACCCTCGACCGGGTCATCGCCATACATGATGCCGTCGATGCGGGAGAGATAGCCGTTGCGATCGACCTCGCCGTCGGTGACGCCAGTCGCCCGCGCCACTTCCCGTGCCTGGGCGAGGCGCTCCGGCGTTGACGGATGCGAGGACAGGAAATCGATGGCGCCGGTGTCATCTTCGGGCAGGCCGTTCTTCCAGGCGGCAAGGCGCGACATCGAGGTGAGGAAGCGCGGCGAGCCGAATGGGTCGAAGCCGGCCTTGGCCAGCGTGGCGATGCCAACCCGGTCGGCCTCAAGTTCCTGGATCTGCGAGAACCGGGCGAGCGACACCTGTGTCGAGGCCAGCGCCACGCGCTGGACGGCGGGGTCCTGTACCACGTCCTGCACGGCCTGGCTGGCGACGGCGGCGGCCTCGGCCTTCTGCGCCCGCAGGAAGGCATGGCGGGCGGTGACGTGGGCCATCTCGTGGGAGATGACGGCAGCGATCTCGGCAGTATCGCTGGCGAGCGCCAGAAGGCCGCGCGTCACGTAGACATAGCCGCCGGGAAGGGCGAAGGCGTTGACGGCCGGCGAATTCAGGATGGTGACGCGATAGCTGCGCCAGGGTTCGGGACTGCCCGCCACCAACCGCCCGACGACACTGGCGATCGCCAGCTCCGCCTCTCGGTCCTCATAGGTGCCTCCGAAGGCCGCGACGATCTTGGGATGTTCGCGTTCGGCGATCGCCACCTCGTTGGGGTCGACCTTGCCTTGCGGAACGGCGCTGGAGGCAATCTGGTCGGCGGACAAGCCGCCGTCTTCACCAGACAGCCCCAGGCAGCCGGCGAGCGACAAGGCAAGCGCCACTGCGCCGGCCGTTGACACCAGCCAGCGGAAATTGCCTGTCCCACCCATCCGTCCGGCCATGCTGCTTCCTAGTCCGTTCCCGTATCCGATGCCTCGCCCGGCAGTCGCAACGCCAGGGGCGAATCCAGTTCCATATCGAGGCCGTTGCTCCGGCTTGCCCAGCCGCGCACCTCAACCATCCGGCCGGTGAGACTCTCGGGCGGCCGGCCGGCGGCCACGAGCGCCGAGGTCATGACTTGGCGAAGGCGCACCGTCGCATCCGTTCGAAAATCGCCACCGAAATTGATATAGGTGGTGCGACCCGACCGTCCAACCGAGGCGACCCTACCCCGGCCGAGCACAAAATCAGGCAGGCCGTCAGCCGCCGCATTGAGATCCGTCCATATCCGCCTTTGCCGCCAAATACCACGCTTTTCCGCGCGCGCGTCTGCTTCGGCGGCGAGAAAACGCGCGGCGCAGGGCGTGAAGGACACATCGGCGAGGCCGGCGCCGGCCGCGAGGAGCCGCTCACCGACGCTGTCGCCTTGCGCGAGCCGAAGGATGCCGTGAAGGCGGCCGTGGCGATCGGGTCCGTCGGCCGAGGGGACGATTGCCACGGGAACGTCATGAAGACCGGCGATCACGCCGGCCACGGCGGCATGGGCAGCGTCGCCCGCTTTCGCTGGCAGGACGACACCGTCGAGAACAACGGTAACGGCAGCGCTGGCAGGCAGATTAAGCTCGGTGAGCGTCACGGCCGGGCGGGCAGTGCCGGCCGATCGGGGCGCCACCGCTTCAATCCGGTGGGTCGTCGGCGTCGGGCTCTCGGCACAGAGGTCCGCCGCCCGGCCCGGCAGGGCCGCGAGCAGGAGTGTGGTGAGCGAAAGTGCAATAACACGGCGGATGGCTCGGGGCATCGAGATCTCCGGCGAAATGATCCTAACGGATGCCGCTTCCCACGCCTATCCCACCCAGTGGCAAGGCTGCCTTCCGCTCAGGGCATGCGACCTTCCGAAAAGGACTGTCAAAGCCGCCAGCGATTTGCTAGATGAGCCAAAGCGGCCGGACCACGGTCCGGCCGCACCGCGTCCCGGTAGCTCAGCAGGATAGAGCAACGGTTTCCTAAACCGTAGGTCAGGGGTTCGAATCCCTTCCGGGACGCCACTTTTGAACCGTGTCTCTATCTCTGAATTGCTCTGACGCCGCCGATCAGGATGCAGGCGCCGATCACGCCGGCAATGAGATAGCCGATCCAGCCGCCGAACGAGACGCCGAAAATTCCGAACAGGAAGGTGGCGATCACGGCGCCGACGATCCCGAGAACGATGTTCAGGAACAGTCCGGTGTTGGTCTTCATCAGTCCCGAGGCGATCCAGCCTGCGAGGCCGCCGATAATGATGGCTGCGATCCAGCCGATGCTTGCGTCATTCATCTTCTCACCTCGAGCATTTCATTCAAAATGAATGGCCTTGCCGTCTCCGAGGCGCGGTTCCATTCCGCGATCTTTGGGCGGCCGACAAGCGAATAACGAAATATCGGGCAAGCAGTTCCCACGAAAACGACGGATCGGTCTCGCGGCGACAAGGGCAGCCGTCCGCCTTCCCGGTCAATGGGCGGGCAGGGCTTGGTCCGGCGCCGGCGGGTTCATGGCCAGCCGGCCCGAGGGACGGTTTTGGATCGGCTTGGGCGGCTCAGGGAAAGCGGGCGCGGAAGTCGGCAAGTGTCGCGTAGGAGCGCTGCGTGCCGCGGCGGGTGATCGAATCGGCGGCATATTTCGCCGCCTCGGTCAGCGCCTCGAAGACCGGCAGTCCGGCGGTGTGGAAATGGGCGAAGGCGCCGATGAAGGCGTCACCGGCACCGGTGGTGTCCACCGGTTCGACCTTGACCGGGGCGATGCGGCGCGTGCCGCTGGCGTCGACCAAGAGAGCGCCGCGGCCGCCCATGGTGACGACCACGGTGCCGATGCCGCGGGCGATCAGCGAGCGGGCGGCGACCTCGGCCTCTTTCTCGTTGTCGACGGGCAGACCGGTCAGCGTGGCGAGTTCGGTCTCATTGGGCGTCAGGAAGGCGAGGTCGGCGAGCCGCGCCACGTCGAGATCGGAGGCGGCCGGTGCCGGGTTGAGCAATGTCGGCACGCCCAGTGCCTTCGCTCGCCGGACGGTGTGGTAGACGGTTTCGACCGGCACCTCCATCTGCATCAGGATCAGCCCGCAGCCGGTGAGCACCGGCACGGCGGCGTCGACGTCGGCCGGCGTGAGGTCGGCATTGGCGCCCTTGACGATCTGGATGGAGTTTTCGCCCGACGGCTCGACGAAGATCGGCGCGACGCCCGACGAGCGGCCCGGCGTGCGCAAGACGTGGCTGGTGTCGATGCCATTGCGCTGGAAGTTGGCGATGGTGGCGTCGGCGAAGGTGTCGTCACCCACTCGCGTCACCATGGCCACCTCCGAGCCGAGCCGGGCGGCGGCGATCGCCTGGTTGGCGCCCTTGCCGCCGTGGCCCATCTCGAAGGTCGGCGCCTCGATGGTCTCGCCGCGCAGCGGCATGCGGGTCACATAGGTGATCAGGTCCATCATGTTGGAGCCGACAACGGCGATCTTCGACATCTGTTCCTCCGGTTGTCCCGCTGCCCGCTCCGGGGCGCAGTCGACGATTGCGGTGCGCGGCGCTCAGCCGACCAGGTGTTGGGCTTCCCGCCGGCATTCATCGGCATCGAGATGGCCGAGCTCGACGGTGAAGCGGGCCGTTTCCCCGGCAGCGAGGCTGCGGACGTTGCCCTTCTGCTTCTCCGCCGTGTAGCCCTCCGGCTCGCAGGTCGACGGCAGGGCGAAGGCGGCCACTTGCTGGTCGTGGCCGGCCAGAATCCAGCGCACCGTCTTCGGGAAGTCGGTGGTGTTGTAGCGGGCAAGGAAGGCATCGCCTTCCGGGCGGCGCATCAACAGGCGCGTATCGCCGGCCGCGTCGGTGGCAAGGCCGCGCAGGTAGAACACCTGCTCGGGGTCGTAGCCATCGGCCCGGCGGACGACGCGGCTGGCGCCGGGGTCGGCGGCCAGCGCCGCGACGCGGGCGAGATAGGCGGGGTTGGGCCGGACATGCGCCGGCACCGCCGTGCGGGCCGCGGTGCGGTCGGGCGTGAAGGGGGCCTGCTGCAGGATTTCGGCGCCCTCGCTGAAGGCGTAGTTGACGTGGCACATGTACATGAGGTCCATCGGATCGCCAGCCGACAGGTTGGTGACCGCCATCGCCATGTCGAAGCGAGCGGAGCCGGCGCGAAGCGTCACCGACGGCCGCGCTTGATAGTGCGAGCCGAAGCCCATGGCATATTCGTAGGCGCCGACGACGCGCAGATAGTCGCCGCGCGCGTCACTGCCGGCTTCGATGCCGGCCCAATCCATGGCGGCGCAGGGCATCTCGCCGTGGGCGGGGTGGCTGTCGGTGGGGCCGGGCACGCCATTGCGGAGCAGGCCCGAGTGGAAGGCGAAGCAGCCATAGGTCTCGCCGACGGTCGGCACGCGGCGCGGCGCCTTGAAGATGCTGGTCATGGTGAGGTCGACGCCGTCGAAGGCGGCCTGCCAGATCATCTGCCCGAGATAGGGCAGGACGATGAGCGCGCCGCGGGCGTTCTCAAGGCGGATTGCCTCGACGCCGGTCGGATAGCGGAACAGGCTGGCCTTGAGGGTGCCGTGGTCGACGGCTGGGCGCTCGACCTCGTCGAAGGCGGCGCGGGAAAGGTGGAAGAGGGTCATCTGCCGCGGTTCCTCAGAACGTTGATCACCATGACGAGCAGCAGGAAGCCGCCCCAGATGAAATCGATGAGGTGGTTGGAAAAGCGCATCATCTGGAAGCCGGAGGCGAGCAGCATCAGCGCGATGACGGCGATGGAGACGCCAAGCACCGTGCCTTTGCCGCCGGCCGGGTTGGTGCCGCCCAGCACCGAGATCAACACCGCCTGGAGGAGATAGGAGGTGCCGTAGTCGGATTTGGCGGCGTTGGTGCGCCCCGAGAGCACGACGCCGGCCAGCGCGGCGAGCGTGCCGCTCAGCATGTAGGAATAGAGCACCATGCGATCGGTCCTGAGGCCGGCGAACACGGCCGCGCGCGGGTTGGTGCCAATCAGGAACAGATTGAGACCGAAGGGCGTCTTCGTCAGCATGACGGCGATCAGAACCGCCACCACCAGGAACAGGATCAGCGGCACGGCGATGCCGAGGATCTTGCCATTGCCGATGAAGCCCCACCAGGCGGGGAAGCCGACGATGGCCGGGCCGCCGGTCAGCACCATGCAGAAGCCGGTGAAGATCTGGCCGGTGCCGAGCGTGGCGAGGATCGGCGTGATCTTGACCTTGGCGATCAACAGGCCGTTGAGCGCGCCGGCGATCAGCCCGACGCCAAGCGCCAGCACCACGCCGGCGGCGACCCGCATCAGCTCGGCCGCCATGCCGGCATCGGGGGCGGCGGGATAGAGGCGGGTGAAGAACACGCCGGCCAGGATGCCGGCGAGGTTGGCGATGCCGATCACCGACAGGTCGATGCCGCCGGTCAGCATGGCCAGCGTCATGGCGATCGCCACGATACCGAGCTCGGGGAAGATGAAGCTGATCGATTCGAAGTTGTAGTAGCGCAGGAATTTGTTCGGCTCCAGCGCCGACATCACCAGGAAGATCACCGCGGTGATGATCAGCAACTGGATGATGTTGTTGTCACGGTTGACGAAGCGGCGGAGGTCGGCGAGCTTGTTCATGGATATGGCTTTCACACGAGCGCTTTGCGGTCGCGCCAGGCGGTGAGGGCCGTGGCGATGACGATGACGCAGCCGACGACGACGCCTTGCCAGGTGTTGTCGATGTGCATGATGATCAGGCTGTTCTTGATCAGCGTCAGCATGAAGACGCCGAGGATGGTGCCGAACACCGAGCCGCGGCCGCCGAAGATCGAGGCGCCGCCGAGCACCACCGCGGCGATGACGTCGAGCTCGTAGCCGACGAAGTCGCGTGGGTTGGCGAGCCAGATCATCGAGGCATGCAGCAGGCCGGCAAAGCCGGCCAGCGCCCCGGCAAGGCCGTAGACGAGGTAGACGGTACGGCGGGTGTTGAAGCCGACGCGCTTGGCCGATTCAGCGTCGTCGCCATAGGCGAACACGGCGCGCCCGGCCATGGTGCGCGTCAGGAACACCCACATCAACAGCGCGATGCCCAGGTAGATGAAGATCATCAGCGACAGCTTGCTGCTGCCGATGTCGACGGTGCTGCTGCCGAAGGCGATCAGAGACGGCGGCATGCGGTCGATGTTGATGATCGACGTGCCGACGAGGCCGAGCAACAGGCCGCGCACCACCGAGGCAGAGCCGAGCGTGACGATCATCGGGATCATGCGGAAGGTGTGGATGAAAAAGGCGTTGGCAAGGCCGCAGAGGAGGCCGATCAGCGTCGCGCCGATGAACGGCAGCACCACGCCCTGATAGCCCGCCGCGTTCATGGCGATCACCGTCAGGTACATGGCGGCGACGGCGAAGGCGGGGAAGGACAGGTCGATGCCGCCGGAGATCATGACCGTCAGCACGCTGAGCGCCATGATGCCGATGACCACGTTGGCCCTCAGAAGGTTGAACAGGTTGTCGGCCTGCCAGAAGGCCGGGTTGATCACGCCGATGACGATCATCACGACGAGCAGGATGGCGAGCACCGCCGTTTCGGATCGGCGCAGCAATTTGGAAACAGCGGTCATCAGCGCAGACCCTTCAGGCGGCCGTGGATGTCGTCCTCTTCGACGCTCCGGGCGTCGAGGCAATCGACGATCGCGCCCCGGTGCATCAGCAGGATGCGGTTGCAGTTCTGGATAAGCTCGGGCACGTCGTCGGAAATCATCAGCACGGCGAGGCCGGTGTTGGCGGCGAGGTCGCGGATGCGGCGGTGGATCTCCGCCTTGGAGCCGACGTCGACGCCGACGGTGGGGCCGTTGAGGATCAGCACCTTGGGGTTGGTCAGCAGCCAGCGGCCGATGACGACGCGCTGCTGGTTGCCGCCGGAGAGCTGGCCGGCGTGCTTGTCGATGTCCGGCGTGGCAATCCGCATGTCGGAAACGACCTGTTCGGCCAGTGCATTGAGCCGGTCGCTGTCGAGGAACGGTCCGCGCGTCGCCCTGCTGATGGCGCTGGCGATGACGTTGCGGGCGATCGGCTGTTGCATGAACAGCCCTTCGGACAGGCGATCCTCCGGCACGTAGGCGATGCCGGCGGCGACGGCGTCCTGGACGCTGGCCAGACGCAGGAGCGCACCATCGAGGCGGATGTCGCCGCTATGCGGCTCCATGCCGAACAACGCCATGGCAAGTTCCGTGCGACCGGAGCCGAGCAATCCGCTGAGACCGACGATTTCACCCCGGTGGAGATCGAGGTCGATGCCGCGCACGGCTTCGCCGACGGCAAGGCCGCGCACCGATAGCCGGGGAACGGCTTCGGTGTCGCCGGCCCAGACGTGGCGTTCGTGGCCGATGTCGTGGCCGGTCATGGCGCGGGTGATGCGCGCCTCGTTGAATTCGCCGGTCGGGCCTTCCTCGACCTTGCGGCCGTTGCGGAAGACGGTGATGCGCTCGGAAATCTCCAGCATCTCGCGCATCTTGTGGCTGACGAACAGCACGGCGATGCCCTTGGCCTGGATCTCGCGGACGATGGAAAACAAGCGGTCGACCTCGCGGCCGGTCAGCGCAGTGGTCGGTTCGTCCATGATCAGCAGCCGCGTGTCGCTCATCAGCGCCCGGGCGATGGCGACAATCTGGCGGTCGGCGGTCGACAACGTGCCGACGGTGGCTTCGAGATCGATCGCCACGTCGAGCCGGGCCAGTGCCTCGGCGCCGAGGCGGCGGCGGTGCGCCGGGTCGACGAAGGTCTTGCCTTCGCTGAGCAGCCGGTTGAGCGCGAGATTCTCGGCCACTGTCAGGCTGGGGAACAGCGAGAAGTCCTGGTAGATCACCTGGATACCGGCGGCGATGGCGGCGCGCGGGCCAAAATCGGCAACCGGCTTGCCGTCGACCAGGAGGTCGCCTTCATCAAAATCATAGATGCCGGAGACGATCTTGATGAGGGTGGACTTGCCGGAGCCGTTCTCGCCGGCCAGGCAGACGATCTCGGCGGGGAATATCTGGAAGTCGACGCTGTCGAGCGCCTTCATGCCAGGAAAGCGCTTTGTAACGGCGCGGAGTTCGATCAGGGGTTCGGCCATGGTGTGCGCTTCGGTTTCCGGACGGGGCGACCTTCAGGACAGGTGACGCGGCAACCGAACGCGACGGCGGGCATAGCCCCCGTCGACTTGGTCGGTGACGACCGCGCAAGGAGAGGGAACGGCGGGCGTGCCGCCGTTCCCGAAGTTGTCCGTCAGAAGTTGTAGTCGGCCATGTTGTCCTTGGTGACGCCGACCCAGCCCTGACCGTAGAGCAGGTTGGGCGAGGCGCCGGCCGGCGTCGTCAGGCTCTCGTAGCCCTTGAGGCCGAGGTTGAGACCAGCCTTGATCTCAGCCTTCTTGTCGGTGAGGGCCATGACGGCCAGCGTGTTCATGGCGTAGGCGGCGACAGCCGGATCCCAGAACTGGATGTACTGGATGTTGCCGTCCTGCAGGTACTTGCCAGCCACTGACGGCAGGCCCGTACCGGCGAAGAACACCTTGTCCGAGAGACCGCGCTCGGCGATCAGACGACCGGCGCCCGCCGACGTCGGCATCGGGCCGCCGACGATGCCGGTGACGTCCGGATAGGTCGTCAGGGCTTCCGACAGGCGGTTGTAATCGGTGTTGGCGTCGTCATAGGTCTCGAGGCGCTCGGTGGCGAGCGACATGTCCGGGAAGTGTTCCTTCTGGTAGGCGATGGCGCCGTCGATCCACTCGTTCTGCGACTGCGAGGTCAGGCTGCCGACGGTGGCGAGGTACTTGCCCTTGCCGCCCATGGACTTGCCGAGCACTTCCATCAGCTTGGCGCCGTAGGCCCTGTTGTCGAAGGCCTCGAGCACGTAGTCGGCGTTCTTGAGGTTGGACGCCTCGTGGGCGATGACCACGATGCCGCGGTCGCGGGCTTTCTGCAGCACCGGCTCGACGGCTTCCACCGAGAAGGGGACGACGCAGATGGCGTCGACGCCCTGGGCGATCAGGTTCTCGATCAACTGCACCTGGGCGGCCGCGTCGGCCTGGCTCGGACCAACCTGCCAGACGTCGTGGCCGGTGTCGTCGCCGAACTGCTTGACGCCATCGCGCATGCGGTCGAACCAGGCGATGCCGTCGACCTTGACCACGGTGGCGATCGAGAAGGTCTTGCCGGCGGCGTCGGCCGAGATGTCCTTGCGGGCCTGGCTTATGTCGACGACGCCGTCGGCGAAGGCCGGCAGCGCCAGCATGGACAGGCCGGCGGCCAGCGAAATCAGTGTCTTCTTCATTGTTTCGTCTCCTCCCAAGAGAACGGTTTTTTCAGTCCCGTCAGTATCCTGCGGGTCCTCCTTTGCCCGCGCCGCCGACGATGGCGATACTGGCGCTGGCACCTATGCGCGTGGCGCCGGCTTCCACCATGGCCCACGCATTCTCGGCGGTGCGAACACCACCAGAAGCCTTCACTCCCATCTCCGGACCGACCACCCGACGCATCAGTGCGATGTCCTCCACCGTCGCGCCTCCGGTCGAAAAGCCGGTGGAGGTCTTGACGAAGTCGGCGCCGAGTTCCTTGGCTGCCCGACAGGCCGTCTCCTTCTGGCCGTCGTTGAGCAGGCAGGTCTCGATGATCACCTTCAACAGCTTGCCGGTCGTCGCCTGCCGCACGGCGGCGATGTCGGCACGGAAGCGGCCGAGATCCCCCTCGCGCAGGGCGCCGACGTCGATCACCATGTCGATTTCGTCGGCACCGGCGACGATGGCGCGCGACGCCTCGTCGGCCTTGGCGGCGGCGCCCGACGCGCCGAGCGGGAAGCCGACGACGACGCAGGTCTTGACCTTGCTGCCCTTGAGGCGCTCGGCCACGAAGCCGGCATGCACGGCGTTGACGCAGACCGAGGCGAAGCCGTAGGCGATCGCTTCGTCGCAAAGCTTGGCGACTTCAGCCCGAGTCGCCTCCGGCTTTAGAATCGTGTGATCGATCATGCCGGCGAGAACTTGTGGATTTCTGACAGGATTTTGTTTCGATTCTTCCACTTCTGGTCTCCATCCGGCCTTCATGTTATGATCATAACAAGATTTGTTGGGAAGGTTTCACATCGAACTTGACGAGTCAAGGGGAAAGGTGGATTGAAAAGCTGGCAACGGCGGGGGTGCTCCGTGAAGAAAACCGAACGCATAGAACGCCTCGAGGACCGACTGAGGGAGGGGGGCGTCCTGCATCTCAGTGCCGCGGCCGACCATCTCGGCGTATCGGAAATGACCGTCCGGCGGGACCTCGCGTCGGCACCGCATCTGTTCAGCTATCTCGGCGGCTACATCCTGCCGGCCGGCAGTGAGCGGACCACCACCTACCGTCTCGACGCCGAGGCGGACACCCACGCCGAGGCGAAGGACATGGCCTGTCGCGCGGCGGCCCGTCTCGTCGAGCCGGACGACACGATTTTTATCGATTGCGGAACCACGACGCCGCGGATGACCGAGTATCTGCCGACCTCCGGCAAGCTCACCGTCATCACCTACGCCATGAATGTCGCCGAGCGCGTCATGAAGCGGCCGAACACCAACCTGATCCTGTTGGGCGGCCTGTTCCATGCCTCATCGCAGACCTTTTCCGGCGACGAGGCGCTACGCTCGGTGGAGCGGCTGGGGATCAGCAAGGCCTTCCTGTCGGCCGGCGGCCTGCATTCGCAGCACGGCGCCACCTGCTCCAACTTCCATGAAGTGCCGATCAAGCAGGCCGTGCTGGCCCGGGCAGGACTGAGCTACGTGGTGATCGATTCGAGCAAGCTCGAGAAGATCAAGCCGGCCTTCTTTGCCACCACCGATCAGTTCGACGAGATCATCACCGAGTGACGGCGGCGGACGTCGCGTCTGGAAACGTTGCGGCCGTCAGGCCAGCGCGGCGAAGGCGGTCTTCATCTCGCCGAGGGCGGCGACGGCGAGATCCCGGGCTTCCTCGGTCTTCGCCTCGGCAAGACCGGACTCGGCGATGGCAAGTTCCGTCTCGGCGATGGTGGGTCCGAATTCGCTCTCCGGCACCGCTTTCTCGGCCAGCACGCTGAGGCCGGTCACGTTGACGTCGGCGAAGCCGCCGCGCACGTAGATGCGGCTTGAAACGCCGCCTGCCTTCACCGTGATGATGCCTGTCTTCAGCGTGGTGAGGAACGGCGCATGGCCGGCAAGCACACCAAAGTCGCCCTCGCTGCCGGGCAGGTCCACCTGATCGGCGTCGACCGACAGAATGAGGCGCTCGGGGCTGACGAGCTCGAACTTGAAGGTTGCCATCCGGCGCTCCCCAAGGCGTCTCCTTGCTTCATCGAAACACGGACACGCCCTATCTTGTTGTTTTCACGCAGTCCCGAATGGAAAAGCGCTCACACTTTCCTGGACTTGCTCTGGTTGCCCAAGGGGCGGGCAGCGAGGCCGCCCGACCCGACCGGCGGTCAGGCCGCCTGGGTGGCGAGACGCTGGGCCTTCTCGATGGCATCATCGATGGTGCCGACCATGTAGAAGGCCGCTTCCGGCAGGTGGTCGTAAAGACCGTCGCAGAGACCCTTGAAGCCCTTGATGGTGTCCTCGAGGGCCACGAGCTTGCCGGGCGCGCCAGTGAACACTTCGGCGACGTGGAAGGGCTGGCTGAGGAAACGCTCGATCTTGCGGGCGCGGGCAACCGTCAGCTTGTCCTCTTCGGACAGCTCGTCCATGCCGAGGATGGCGATGATGTCCTGCAGCGTCTTGTATTTCTGCAGGATCTGCTGCACCTGGCGGGCGACGTTATAGTGCTCCTCGCCGATCACCAGCGGGTCGAGCATGCGCGAGGAGCTGTCGAGCGGGTCGACAGCCGGGTAGATGCCCTTCTCGGAGATGGCGCGATTGAGCACCGTCGTGGCGTCGAGATGGGCGAAGGAGGTGGCCGGCGCCGGGTCGGTCAGGTCGTCGGCTGGCACGTAGATGGCCTGCACCGAGGTGATCGAGCCCTTGTTGGTGGTGGTGATGCGCTCCTGCATGGCGCCCATGTCGGTGGCGAGCGTCGGCTGGTAG
>JAGSYU010000215.1 GCA_018262575.1 Pseudomonadota bacterium
CTCAGCGCCCGCTACATCAACGACCGCAAGCTGCCGGACAAGGCGATCGACGTCATCGACGAGTCGGGCGCCAGCCAGATGCTGCTGCCGGAGGGCAAGCGCAAGAAGGTAATCGGCGTCAAGGAGATCGAGGCGACCATCGCTACCATGGCGCGCATCCCGCCGAAGTCGGTGTCCAAGGATGATGCCGAGGTGCTGGAACGGCTGGAGATCAATCTCCAGCGCGTGGTTTACGGCCAGGACAAGGCGATTGCCGCGCTGGCCTCGGCGATCAAGCTGGCCCGTGCCGGCCTCAGGGAGCCGGAGAAGCCGATCGGCAACTACCTGTTCTCTGGTCCGACCGGTGTCGGCAAGACCGAGGTGGCGCGCCAGCTCGCCTCGATCCTTGGCGTGCCGATCCTGCGTTTCGACATGTCGGAATACATGGAGCGGCACACCGTCAGCCGGCTGATCGGTGCGCCTCCGGGCTATGTCGGCTTCGACCAGGGTGGCCTTCTGACGGATGGCGTCGACCAGCATCCGCATTGCGTGCTGCTGCTCGACGAGATCGAGAAGGCGCATCAGGATCTGTTCAACATCCTGCTGCAGGTGATGGACCACGGCAAGCTGACCGACCACAACGGCAAGCAGGTCGACTTCCGCAACGTCATCCTGATCATGACGACCAACGCCGGCGCCACCGACATGTCCCGCGAGCCGATCGGTTTCAACCGCAGCCGGCGCGAGGGCGACGACACCGAGGCGATCAACCGCATGTTCACGCCGGAGTTCCGCAACCGTCTCGACGCCGTCATCCCGTTCGGCGCGCTGCCGCCGGAAGTGGTGCGGTCGGTGGTGCAGAAATTCGTCATGCAGCTTGAGGCGCAGCTGGCCGATCGCAATGTCACGTTCGAGCTGGACGAAGCGGCGGTCGACTGGCTGGCGATCAAGGGTTACGACGAGCGCATGGGTGCCCGCCCACTTGGCCGCGTCATCCAGGAGCACATCAAGCGGCCGCTTGCCGATGCGGTGCTGTTCGGCGTGTTGAAGAAGGGCGGTACCGTCAAGGTGTCCGTCGAAACCAACGAGGCCGGCGAGACCGGTCTGAAGCTCGACTGCCTGCCCGACCCGGCGCTGAAGCGCAAGGTGGAAGAAGTCGACGCCAAGGTGGCCGATGCGCCGGTACCGCCGAAGCCGCCGCGCAAGCGCACGCCGCGGCAGAGTGCCAAGGCGGTGTGACGGCGGGTGATACGAAGCCCTTGAAGAATCGAGAGCGGCGGTCGGGCAACCGGCCGCCGCTTTATTCTTGTCGAGCGAGGAAGGCTGTGGCGCCTTCCTTGAACACCCGGTCGCCGGTGGCTCGCATGTGATCGCGATTGGGGATGTCGAGCACCTCGGCGCCCCGGATCATCGCGGCGAGTTCGGCGGCCGAGCCGGCGACGGCATCCTTGGTGCCGACGGCGATCAGCGTCGGAACGGCGATGCGGGCGATCTCGGCCGGATCAACGGGCCGGCCATAGCCGCGAATACAGGCGGCGAGTGCCAGCCGGTCGGAGCGGGTCTGGTCGGCAAACTGGCGATAACTGCGACCGACCGGATCGTCGACATCCTCAACGGACGGGGCGAGGAGGGCGGTGGCGATATGCTCGCGGTCGAGGCCGGCCTTCGCCATGGCACCGCCAATGCCGCCGAGCACCAGCTTTTCCAACCGGTTGGAGTGGCGGGCGGCAAAATCGATGAGGATGCGGGCGCCCATCGAATAACCGATGGCCCGGACACGCTCGAAGCCGAGGTGGTCGATCAACGCCAGCACGTCCCCGGCCATCTTCTCGAGGCGGTAGTCCGCGGGGTCGTGGAGCTTGACCGAGTTGCCGTGGCCGCGGTTGTCGAGGGCGATCGTCCGGTAGCCGGCCCCGACCAGCCAGTCGATCCAGCCGGTGTCGAGCCAATTGACCCTGGCGCTGGAGGCGAAGCCGTGGACGAGCACGATTGGCCGGCCGTCACCTTCGTCGAGATAGGTGAAGTCGCCGTCGTCGGTCGAAAAGCTCGGCATGGACGCCCCTCCATCGCGCCGTCGGCGCCATCGTGCAAAGTCCCAAGGCTTTTGCCGCAAAGGGACTGTTCTTGCTGCCATGTTGCCGGTATGCTTCGTGATGTCACGGATTTCAACAAGGGTATCGTGCATGGCGGACGCTTTCATTCCTCATTTCGCCAATGACGCCGGGGTGACGACCATCCGGATTGGCGCGAAGGAATTCATGTGCATCGGCGCCACGCCGCCCTTCGACCACCCGCACATCTTCCTGGAAATGGGAGACGACGCCGAGGTGGTCTGTTCCTATTGCTCGACCGTCTATCGCTACGATCCGTCGCTCAAGGCGACCGAATCGGAACCCAAGGACGCCGCGTGGCAGCCGAGAGCGGCCTGACCCACGCCAAGGATGGAGCTATGCCGGATCACTTACCGGTGGTGGTAGTTGGGGCCGGAATCGCCGGCCTCACGTTATCCTTATGTCTTGCGCGCGCCGGTGTGCGAGTCACGGTGATCGACAGGGCGCGGGAGCTGAGAGAGGTCGGTGCCGGCCTGCAGCTGTCGCCCAACGCGTCGTCGATTCTCTTCCATCTCGGGCTCGGCTCGGCGCTGGACGCCACGGGGATGCGGCCGGAAGCGGTGACCATTCGCGACGGGGCAAGCGGCCGTCTCATCCTGCGCATGCCGCTCGGCGAGGCGATGGTCGAGCGCTACGGAGCGCCCTATATCGTCATCCACCGCGCCGATCTTCAGGGAACGCTGCTGGCCGCCGTCGAGCAGGAACCGCGCGTCACCTTGCACCTTGGTGTCGACATCACGGCGATCGGTGAGGATGAAGCCGGCATCGTGGTCGAAGGCGTTGAGGCGGACCAGCCGGTCCGATTTCACGGCAGCCTGCTGGTCGGCGCCGACGGCGTCCGCTCCATGGTCCGCGAGGCGGTGATCGGCGGCGGCCCGGCGATTTACACCGGACGCACGGCGTGGCGCACGACTTTCGAGGCCGAGGGGTTTTTTGCCCAGTCCTTCCGGCACAACGAGACCGGTCTCTGGCTTGGTCGGCACGCCCATCTCGTTCACTACGCCATCGATGCCGGCCGGGAGATCAACCTCGTCGCCGCGATCGATGATGTCTGGAATGAGGACGGCTGGGATGTGCCCGGCGATCCGGCCCAGATCCGGGCTGCCTTCGCGGGCTGGCCCGAGCCGGTCAGGAAGCTGGTCGCCATGCCCGAAAGCTGGCGGAAATGGGCGCTCTGCGAAGCGCCCCGCGATACGCCGTGGACGAAGGGGCGGGTGGTGCTGATCGGCGACGCCGTGCATGGCATGCCACCCTTCGTGGCGCAGGGCGCTGCCATGGCCGTGGAGGATGCGCGCGTGCTGGCCGGTGTGCTGGCGGCCGGCCTTGACGATGACATCGAGGATCGACTCGGCGCCTTTGCTGATGGGCGCAAGGCGCGCACCGACAAGGTAGCCGCCGCCGCCCGGCGCAACGGTGTCATTTATCATCTCGGCGGTGCGCCGGCGAAGGCTCGCAACCTCGGCATGCGTCTCCTCGGCGCCGACCGGCTGGCCAACAACATGGATTGGATTTACGGCTGGCGTCCGGTAGAAGGCTAATCCCTTTCACGGATATCCGCCATGACTCTACCTGCCCAGGACCGTTTCGATCGGCGCCGCCTCGCCGGGCTTGCCGCGGCGATCGGGGCGATCTCCGCGGTCGGCACGTCGCTATCGCTCGGCATGCCGCTGCTCGCCGTCATCCTTGAGCAGCGCGGCCATTCGAGTTCAGTCATCGGCTTGGTGACGACGGCGGCGGGCGTCGCGGCGCTTCTTAGCACGCCCTTCGTGCCGATGCTGACGCGCCGGTTCGGTGCGGCCTGGGTGCTGCTGATCGCGGTGGTGCTGGGCACGATCACCTTCCCGCTGTTCTACGTCTTCGATTCGCTTGCCGTCTGGTTCGTGTTTCGCTTCGTCTTCTCGCTGTGTCTCAACACGGCGTTCATCGTCTCGGAGTTCTGGATCAACGCGCTGGCGCCGGCCGAAAAGCGCGGCTTCGTGATGGGTATCTACGCCACCATCCTGTCTGTCGGCTTCGCGGCGGGGCCGGCGATTCTCAGCCTGGTCGGCTCGGAGGGCTGGCTTCCGTTTGCCATCGGCACCGGGCTGATGGCCGTCTCGATCCTGCCGATCATCGCCGGCTTCAGGGCCGATCCGCCGATGCACGAGGGCAAGGGCGGCAACTTCCTGCATTTTCTTACCGTGGTGCCGCTCGCCACCTTCGCCGCTTTCACGGTGGGCGCCGTCGAATCATCGGTGATGAGCTTCTCCCCGGTCTATGGCCTCCGCCTCGGTTACGGCGAGCAGGTGGCGGCGCTGTTGGTCATGGCGGTGGCGCTTGGCAATATCGTGGCGCAATTGCCGCTCGGCATGTTGTCCGACCGCATGGACCGGCGTCGTCTCCTGCTTTACGTAGCGCTCGGCGGCATCGTCGCGGCCGGGCTGGTGGCCGCCGTGTCGTCGGAGAAGTTTCTGCTGATGCCGGCGCTGGGCCTGTGGGGCGGGCTGGTAGCCGGGCTTTACGCGGTGGGATTGACCCATCTCGGTGCTCGCCTCTCCGGCAGCGACCTTGCCTCTGCCAACGCCGCCTTCATCTTCATGTACTCGGTCGGCATGCTGGTGGGGCCGGCCGTCACCGGCGCCGGCATGGACGCCATGGGGCCGCAGGGACTGGTGGTGGTGACCTCGTTGATCCTCGCCGGTTACGCCGCCTTTGCCGTTCGACGCATCCGCCAAGTACCGGCGCCAAATGCCGATAGCCGACCAAGCTCGTCTTGACTTTCGGAAGCTTTCGACTAGGGTGCCCGCCGAACGAACGACGCCTCTCGCGTGGGGCGTCCAGCCGCTTTGGCTGTCACCGTCAACAAGCACAAGGAATCGGATGCCATGGCCAAGGCAACGACCATCAAGATCCGGCTCGTCT
>JAGSYU010000093.1 GCA_018262575.1 Pseudomonadota bacterium
CGCGTCCTCAAGGGCGGCCAGCGTTTCGGTGTCGAGGTCGTTGGTCGGTTCGTCGAGCAGCAGCACGTTGGAGCCCGACTTGATCATCTTGGCCATGTGGACGCGGTTGCGCTGGCCGCCCGACAGCGAGCCGACCTTCTGCTGCTGGTCGCCGCCCTTGAAGTTGAACGACGAGCAGTAGGCGCGCGAGTTCACTTCCTTCTTGCCGAGATAGATGACGTCGGCGCCGCCGGAGATTTCCTCCCAGACGGTCTTGTTCGGGTCGAGCGCGTCGCGGCTCTGGTCGACATAGCCGAGCTTGACCGTCTCGCCGACGGCAATCTTGCCGGCGTCGGGCGTCTCCTGGCCGGTGATCATGCGGAACAGCGTCGTCTTGCCGGCGCCGTTCGGGCCGATGATGCCGACGATGCCGCCCGGCGGCAGCGAGAAGCTGAGGTCTTCGATCAGCAGGCGATCGCCATAGCCCTTGTTGAGGCCCTCGACGGTGATGACGTTGTCGCCAAGGCGCGGACCGGGCGGAATGACGATCTGGACGTTGGAAACCGTCTGCCGCTCCTCGTTGCGCCTGAGCAGTTCGTCATAGGACTTGATACGCGCCTTCGACTTGGCCTGGCGGGCCTTCGGGCTGGCGCTGATCCACTCGCGCTCGTTCTCGAGCGCCCGCTGCTGGGCGGCCGACTCGCGGCCTTCCTGCTCGAGGCGCTTCGACTTGGCGGTCAGATAGGCCGAATAGTTGCCCTCGTAGGGAATGCCACGGCCGCGGTCGAGCTCGAGGATCCAGCCGGTGACGTTGTCGAGGAAGTAGCGATCGTGGGTGACGATCAAGACGGCGCCGGGGAATTCGCGCAGGTGCTTTTCCAGCCAGGCCACCGACTCGGCGTCGAGATGGTTGGTCGGCTCGTCGAGCAGCAAGAGGTCGTGGTTCTCGAGCAGCAGCTTGGCCAGCGCCACGCGGCGCTTTTCGCCGCCCGACAGCGTCGACACGGCGGCGTCGCCCGGCGGGCAGCGCAGCGCATCCATCGCCATCTCGACCTTGCTGTCGAGGTCCCACAGGTTCTTGGCGTCGATGATGTCCTGGATCTTGGTGGCCTTCTCGGCGTTCTCGTCCGAGTAGTCCATCATCAGTTCGTTGTATTCGTCGATCAGCGCCTTGTCCTTGGCGACGCCCAGCATGACATTGCCGAACACGTCGAGATCAGGGTCGAGCTGCGGCTCCTGCGACAGGAAGCCGACAGTGGCACCCTTGGCAAGCCAGGCTTCGCCGGTGAACTCCTTGTCGAGCCCGGCCATGATGCGCAGAAGCGTCGATTTGCCCGAGCCGTTGGGGCCGAGCACGCCGATCTTGGCATCCGGGTAGAACTGCAAGTGGATGTTATCGAGAACTTTCTTGCCACCACCATAAGACTTGGTGGTGCCGTGCATGTAGTAGATGAACTCGCGCGCCATGGAGAAACCTTCGGGTGAGCGGGTAAGCGTTTGGCCGGTGTTCTAGCTCGCGAGGCTCGCAAGGGGAAGGAAAAAAGCCGACCGGAGATCAAGCCCGGAGCCAAACCTGACCCGCTGCGGTAAACGTGCTTGCAACCGCCGATCCGCCGGTGTCCGCCGGCCGCCCGGACATCGATGATCCCAGGCCGGCTATCCGGCGGCTCGAAGCCGTGTGCCCCGAGCGTTTGCCGATCTGACCGACACGCAAACGTTCCGGCACGGAAATCAATACAAAGCAAAAGATATTGCAACAATGCGCGTCCGATGCCTTAAGATTAACTGAGAATTTGCGACAAACGCAGCAATAAGGCGACGTCATATGCCACGTAGCGAGCCCCTCGACCCCCTCTGGCAAACAGACAATCTACGTCGCGCCATCCACGCAGCGGGCGTCGCCTTGTGGGCATGGAACGTCAATGACGATGGCTTTACGATGGACGAGCAGGGCTTCAGGCTTTGGGGGCTCGTGAAAGACGGCGAGGTCAAGTTCGAAGATCTGTCCGCCCATATTCACCCGGCCGACAGGGATCGTGTGCGGGCGGCCTTTGTTGGCACGCGAGGCATTGTCGGGCCTTACGAAATCGACTTCCGAATCATGGTGGACGACGAGATCCGCTGGATTTCGGCGCGTGGCCTGGGGGACGACGTCGCCAATCACAATGATCAGGTGTTTGGCATTTTCCTCGACGTGACCGGACGCAAGCAGGCCGAGGAAGGCAACGAGTTGCTGGCCGGCGAAATGAGCCACCGGGTCAAGAACCTTCTGGCCATCGCGACGGGTCTGACCAACATAACCTCGCAATCGACGACGACCGCCAAGGAGATGGCGCAGGAGCTCACCGGGCGCCTGGCGGCCCTTGGCCGGGCGCATGATCTGGTGCGGCCGCTCCCCGGCAGCCAGGGACGATCGGCCCTGCTCGGCGACCTTCTGTCGGTTCTGCTCTCGCCCTATGAAGACCTGGCGGCCTTTAGCGGTCGCATCCGCGTCGCGGTCCCTCGCATGGGGGTCGGCGATACTGCGGCGACGACGCTCTCCCTCATCATCCACGAGCTGGCGACAAACTCCCTGAAATACGGCGCGCTCTCCGTCGACACGGGAACGCTCGACCTGTCCGGCAGCACGACGGGGCCTGACCTGGAACTCACATGGACGGAGCGCGGCGGACCGCAGGTGGAGCCGCCCAAAGCCGCCGAAGGCTACGGAAGCAAGCTGGTCCGCCGAAGCGTCTCCGGACTCGGAGGGTCGATCACCTACGACTGGTCCGCCGAGGGGGTGATCGTCGTTCTCAACCTGAAAGGCGAAAGACTGGCGGTTTAGGCTTCGCCGGGACCTTCGCTGCGGGCGACGGCGCGGACATTCGCGACGCAGGCCGATGATCGCTGCGCCACCACCGACAATCACCTGTCGTGGTCGCCCCCGCCGGGGCGACATGAACACGCGCCCTTCTGAGAGCGATCAGTCTCAAATCAAACAAGATTTAGCCGCCGTCGATGGCGTCGGCGACAAGACAATTTCAGGGGCGGCAAAACTAAAGGTTGACTATCCGAGCCAAAACCCCTATCCGGTGGGCCATCGATCTTTTGCTGCCGAGCTTTGGTTACGACGTGGTGCGCCGCGTTTTGAACGAATCCTCCCTATAAAGCATCGTTATCACCATCTGCGGCGCTTTCGCGCCGCGGTCGTCAATCTTGCTAGGAAAGGGTTCATCATGACCACTGGCACCGTAAAATGGTTCAATTCCACCAAGGGCTTCGGTTTCATTCAGCCGGACAACGGCGGCCCGGACGCTTTCGTCCACATCTCGGCTGTCGAGCGCGCCGGCATGCGTGACATCGTCGAAGGCCAGAAGCTCAGCTACGACCTCGAGACCGACAAGAAGTCGGGCAAGATGTCGGCCTGCAATCTTCAGGCGGCCTGATACATCGGGATCTGCTTTCCTTTGACCACGGATGTACTGGCATTGCCGAAAGCACGAGACCAAGCGAGGTCAGGCAATTTGCCTGACCTTTTTTTATTGCCCCTCATTTGATGAGCAGAGCACTTCTACGAGAGATCCCCATGACCGAGCAGTACAGCAAGCCGCGTCAACAGGCCGAGATCGCCTTTGGCAAGACACAGACGCAGTTCTTTGCGCGCGGGCAGGCCTTGGAGGAACTCGATTCGATCGCGGTAGCCCGCGACGAGAAGACTATGCGGCTGCGCGCGGCCCGTCTTGCCAAGGAAGCGCAGGACAGCATCGCCGCGGCCGCCAAGCCCGCTCCGAAACGAGCCGGCAGGTCATGACTTCGGTCAGCCCCCTCAAAACAGGACTAGAGATTTGAGAACTGATAAAAACAAGGACTTTTCCGACCGCCGCGGCACCGCCAACGATGCCAAGGCTGCCCAGCTTCAGGCCTATCGCGCCGCCATCAAGGCCGCCGAGCCGAACCGTGAAGCCAAGCAGGCGGAACGCCTTGCCATAGCCGAGGCCCGGGAATTGCGCCGCGCCGAGCGCGAGCGGGTCAAACTTGAAGAACAAAATCGCATCGCTGCCGAAGTGGCCGAGCGCGAAGCCGCCATCGAAGCGGCCGCCAGGGCCGAGAGCGAAGCGCGCGAGGCTGCGACCAAGAACCGCATCGCCCGCGTCATCGAGGACGAGGCGGCCCGCAAGGCCGAGCGCGACCGGCGCTATGCCAACCGCAAAGCCCGCAAGGCCTGAGCGCCAGCGTTCAAGGAGCGGCCGGTGGCGCTAGGTCTGCGCCACCTTGGCCGTGAAGGTGGCGACGGACCGCTTGAGCACGCCGGCCTGTTCGACCAGTTCGTGGGAAATGGCCGATACGCGGCCGGCCGCGCCGCTGGTATTGCGGCTTTCGCCGACCACGTCGACGATGGTGAAGGCGATATCCTCCGACGATTTCGACACGCCCATCGCCGAGCTGGCGATATCGGCGGTGGCCGCCGACTGTTCCTCGACGGCGGCGGCGATGGCCATGCCGATGCGCGACACTTCGGCGATGGTTTCGGTAATGGCGGTGATGTCGTTGACCGACGCCTCGGTCGCCTGCTGAATGGCGGCGATCTGGCCGGTGATCTCCTCGGTCGCCCGCGCCGTCTGCTCGGCCAGCGACTTCACCTCGCTTGCCACGACGGCAAATCCCCGCCCGGCCTCGCCGGCCCGCGCCGCCTCGATGGTGGCGTTGAGCGCCAGAAGGTTGGTCTGCCCGGCGATGGACGAGATCAGCTCGACCACCGATCCGATCTTGTCGACGGCGTCGGACAGGCCCTTCACCGAGGCGGCGGTCTGCCGCGCGCCCTCGACGGCCCTCGAAGAGACGGTCAGCGACGCTTCGGCCTGACGGCCGATCTCGCCGATCGAGGCGTGCAACTCCTCGGTGGCGGCGGCGGTGGTGGCGATGCCGGTGCCGGTCATTGCCTGCGAGGCGCGGATGCTGTCGCAGCGGGCGGTGACGGAGGCGGCCTGCGCCTCGAGCGCGCCGGAATTGGTGCCGAGGTCGTCCGTCATCTTGGCGAGCTTGCCGAGCATTGAGGTGATCGAGCCGTCGAACTCGCCGATCGCCGCCTGCACGTGGTCCTGCCGGTCGGAGATTTTCTGCATCAGCGTTTCGCCATAGACGGAAACGGCGATGTCCATGTCGAGCAACGCCGCCTTGGTGACGGCGCCGATCATCCGCGCCGTCTTGGCGCCGGACAGGCGGGCGTGCCGGCCCATGATGACGGCAACCTGCTGCAGCACGTTGTTGTAGCCGGCAATATACCAATGCGGCTCCAGCCCGATGCGGACATGGGCGAGGCCGACGCGATGGACGCTGTCGAAATAGTCGCGATCGAAACGCGCCGAGAACAGCCGCTTCCAGTGCTCGTATTGCCGCTTCTTGAGGTGGTCGATGTGGCCCTCGACGAGGGCGGCCAGCTTCGGCTCCTGGGCCCAGCGGCGATAGAAGGCAGCGAAGATGTCGTCCATGTGCCGGTCGAGGATCAGCCAGGCGGCGCGGATGTCGGCGCAGGCCGCCTCGTCGATGCCATAGGCTTTCGTATGGCCCTGAAAATCATCCCACACCGCCATTCCATCCTCCGAGAGCCGAGATCCACCGCATTCTGCACATTCGGCACTATCTATGCGCGTGGTTTATAAAGTCTGAACTCGGCGCGTCCTGCGCGAACCCTTGGTAACCTTTCCCGCCGTCTGCATGATGAGAAGGGGGCAACGGTCTTCAAGGCCCGCCCCGGCACCCCGCTCCAGCCCGGCGCAAGCTTGTCTGGCCCATGGTGTGGACGGCGAGGTCATCTCGCCCTTTATAGCGCTCCGTGGCATGAGGCTTCGGCTCAGTCGGTCCGGCACGGCGACCATGATGGTCGCGGCGGGAGGCGATAGGACGCATGATCATGGCCACGGCACACTCCGTCTTCGCCGGCAAGACGGCCCACCTCTCGGCGCTGTTCGGAACGACAGCCAGGCCGGCCGGCGGCAAGGGAACTCCGCGGCGAACCGTCCACTCCTCGCGTACCGAAGACACGCCGGTCCGGCTGAATGCCCCCCACGCGCCCACGCCGGTGGCCGGACGCACGCCAGACGCCTTCGATCGCGCCGTGAAGCCGATCCGCTTCACCACCGGCGAAGCCGCCATCGCCGTGGGATGGAGCTATATCGACGACCTCGAGAGCTGCCTGTCGGCGGTCAACACCGCCATGAGCGCGCACAACTCCAATTCCGCCGAAATCGCCCGCCGCCATTTCGGCGATGATATTGGCGATGGCGTTCGCAAATACTACCAGACGCAGCTTGAGAATGCCGAGTACCGGCTGGACGACAGACTGTCCTCGATATCCCGCGCCTTCACCATTTCCGGCAGCCTTCTCAGAACGGATGACAACGGTCAACTCGCCCTCGGCTGGTTCACGCTGAGCTATCAGGGCGACGATTTCCGCGCCACGGTCGACACCGACCAGCTGGCCTGGATCACCAGGAATGGCGCAGCGCGGCCGATGTCGGTCCGCCAGGTGGTCGCCGACCTCGCCTCAGGAAAGCTGCCCCTCTGACGGCTTGGCCAACAGAGGTGAAGCCGATACGATCTGCCTGCAAATGCCGGCCTCTCCGGCAGCAGGGAGTTCCAGCCATGGCGATCCTCGCCGCCATTCTCTACCCACCGGACACCGATATCGATGCGCTGCTGGCCGGCGTCGCGCGGGCGATGGCCGCCAGCGGCGCCCGGGTCGGCGGCGTGGTGCAGGCGCACGATACAGGCGATCGCAAGGGCCTGGCGCTCGTCGATGTCGGTGGCGGCGCCATCCGGTCGATCTCCCAGGATCTCGGGCCGCTGTCCACCTCCTGCAAGCTCGACACCTCGGCGATGGCCGACATCGCCGGCCATCTCGAGCGGCAGATCGACGCCGGCCTCGACCTCCTCGTCCTGAGCCGCTTCGGCAAGACGGAGATCGACGGCGGCGGCTTCCGCTCGCTGTTCGGGCAGGCGATGCTGGCCGGCACGCCGCTGCTCACCGGCGTCCGGCTCGAGCACGCCGCCGCCTGGGCAGCCTTCCACGGCGGCCTCGGCCTCGACCTGCCGCCCGATGAAGCCAGCGCCCTTGGCTGGGCAAGGGCCGCGGTGGCCTGACCACGCGAGGCCGCCGCCGATTGGCGTCCTGCCCGTCAACGACGACCCCTTGTTGCTCTGAGGGCAGCGCACCGCAGATGACATGACTACGGCGTCGACCTCAATCGTCGGCGTCGACCTTCCCAGCGGCCGACTCCAGCTTCCTGCGCAGCAGCAGAATGGCCTTGTGCACGACGGTGATGTCCTCGACGCTCAGGCCCTCGGCAAGGCCGTTCGCCCACGGCGCCTGAAGCGTCATGGCGGCTTGCATTATGGTGCGCCCCGTCTCGGTCAGCGTCACCAGATGGGCGCGCCGATGGTGCGGGTTGGGCTCAAAGGTCACAAGGCCATCCCGTTCGAGATCATTGACGATCCGCTGCACGTTCTGGCGACTGGCACCGATATCGCGCGCCAGCCAGGCCACCGGCTGCGGGCGCCGGCTGGCGACGATGGTGCCAAGAACCTGCCAGCGCGCGCTCGTCAGGCCGAGCCCGGCAACCAGGCGGTCGCCCGAGGCGAGCAACAGGCTGTTCACCTTGAAAAAATCCAGCATCAAGCTGGAAAGGCGAGCGCCTGCCGGCGTGTGGTGTTCACGGGTCATCGGGAAAGTTTCGTCCATTTTGACAACATATTGCCAATATGGACGAAAAGTCGATTCAGCGCAACAGACCGCGGTCGACGGCCGGCACCTCTATATTGTCATCATAGACCTTAATTGACAACATATTGCATATTTGATAGGGAACCTGGAGCATCAGCTCAAGGCTTCATCCGCGGAGACGCCAAATGCTAAAACGCTTGCATCCGGTGGCCGGCGGCATTGCGCTCGTGACGATCGCCACCTTCTGGCTGTCCACTGTGGTGAGCGAGGCCTTTCTGCCACCGACGACGATCGCGGCGGTGAAGACCTCGATCCCCTGGGGCTTTCTGCTGCTCATCCCGGCGTTGATGGCTGCCGGCGCCAGCGGCTTCCGGCTCTCCAAGGGCAACCGCCGCGGCGTGGTCGGCGCCAAGGCCCGGCGAATGCCGTTCATCGCCGCCAACGGCCTGATCATTCTCGTCCCTTCGGCCCTCTATCTCGCCGCCAAAGCTGCCGCCAACCAGTATGATGCCGGCTTCTACATCGTTCAGGCCCTCGAACTGATCGCCGGTGCCATCAATATATCCTTGCTGGGGCTTAGTTTCCGCGACGGCCTGCGCCTCACCGGCCGCTTGCGCCGGGTTCGTCACGCTTGACCGGTGCCAAACCAAACCGCGCCCCTCGCCGAGACGAACAGCGCGGTGGCTCCGGCAAATGCCCTCTATCCGGCGACAGTCGCCGCATAGTCCATTTTCTCTAGGTCGTCGATCAGGCCCGGACCAACCGGCGTCCAGCCGAGGCGCTGGCGGGTCAGCTCGCTCGACGCCGGCAGATCGAGACCGGCGAACAGCGCGAACCAGCCGAAATGGGCCTTGGCGTCCTCCGGAGAGATCGACGTGACCGGCAGGCCAAGTCCGGCGCCGACCGCCTCGGCGATCCGGCGCAAGGGGATCCCCTCCTCCGCCACCGCGTGATAGCGCTCGCCGCGCCGCCCCTTGTCGAGCACCAGCGCGTAGAGCTTGGCCACGTCGCCGACATGCGCCGCCGAGTAGACATTGAGACCGTCGCCGACATAGGCAACGACGCCCTTGTCGCGGCTGATGCCGATGAACGGCGAGATCAGCCCCTGCTTGACGCTGTCATGGACCTGGGGGAGCCGAACGACACGGACGTCGACACCGGCCTCCAGCACGGCGCTGCCGGCCAGCTCGGAGGCAATCCTCGGGTTGGCGTGGCCGGTATTGAACACCGTTTCGATGGCCGGCGCGCCGTGCTGGCGCTCGCCCATGCCGACGCCCGAGGTGATGATCAGCGGCCGGTCCGACCCCTTGAGCTCATCGCCCAGCGCCTCGATGACCCGCCGATCCTTGTCGCAATTGTCGACGAACCGGCTGAAGTCGTGGTCGAAGGCCGTATGGATCACCGCGTCGGCCTTGGCGGCACCGGCGCGAAGGCTGGCGGGGTCTTCCAGCTCGCCCCGGTGGACGGCAACGCCCGCCGCCTTCAGCGCCTCGGCGCCCTTGTCGGACCGGGTCATGCCCAGCACCTCGTGCCCGGCCGCCAGAAGCTCCGGCACAATATGCGACCCGATAAAGCCCGTCGCACCGGTCAGAAATACACGCATGGCAGAAGTCTCCGCTGTTGATGCAGTGAGACTAGCGGACCGGCGTCACGGTAAAAGATGTGACCTTATCGGGGTATACCGCCTAACAGGCTGCGGGACGTGTCAGTTCATCCGGCGCACCTTGGGCGGCGAGGAAGACTTCCCGTCTCTCACGTCCTTCAGACAGTCGGAAAACCGCTCGAACGCAACGCCAAAGCCACTCAAGTCATACCGCTCGGGCGGAATGCCTTTTGCCTTTGCGTACAGCATCTTGCTGTGAACCAAGTAATTCAAGAAATTCTCGCTCACCCCAGTAATCACCGCAAAGCCGGTACCATTGGTTTCAAAAGTTTGCGTCCTCACCGATAATGCAATCTTCGTTTCGTTGCCGATTTCATATTCATATTCTTTTCTTGACGGAGTCCAATTTTCACGAGCGAACGCAAAGTAATAGGGCATTCGGCCACCGGGTGGATTTGAATAAAGAATTAGACCCTGAGGCCCGTACCGGAGGGTAACGCCGCACGTCCTCTTCGATTTGTCGACAATTACCGACCAATCACTTCCGCCGTCATAGAGACCGCTGGGTTTCTCGCGGCTCTCAGCAAGGGAGCAAGCGCTGGAAAGACCCAAAGACACGACGGAGAGCACAAGCCAACCCCGAACGAACCGCACAGTCATGACCATAGCACGCCACCCCAAAACAAGTACGGATTGAAGGCGAGCCAACCCGTGGGAGCAAGGGCAGGTTCCCGGATGTGAACATAAAGAAAACAACGGCGCACAGTGACTAAACCTCAAGCCCTCGCCTACTACGAAAGTACTCCCCGTCGGGCTAATTCATCCGGCGCACCTTGGGCGGCTTGCGAGGCTTGCTGTCTCCCAGCTCTTCCAGACAGTCGAAATATCGACGGAATCCCTTGCCGAAGCCACTCAGGTCGTATTCGCCGAACCGGGACCCGTCGGATTCGACACGCAGCACTCTACTTCGAGCGAGATCGCCCTGAAACTTCTCGGTCAAACCGGAGATCATATAGTAGCCGCGGCCCCTATATGGAAAAGCGGTCGCCTCACCAGAGGATATAGCCCCCTTCTCATTCCTAATCTCGTAGTCATAAATCTTCTTTTCCGGAAGAAAGTCATTATCAACGAATGTTATGCTATATTCCAGCCTACCGGAAGGCGCAGAGGAATGAACGTATATATTCCTTTCACCAAGCGAAATATCAATCACGCACACTCGATCATCTTTTTTAATATTTACATACCAGTTGTCGCCCCGATCGTAGTTCACCGCCTGAGTGGGTGTCGCGCGCTCCTCCCCGGACCTTCGCGGCGCGGGCGTTATCGGTGTCGCGCCAGATCTCGGAGCGATGGTCTCCGGGTGGTTTCGCGCTTCCAGTGAGGGAACGACAATCGGGGTCGGTTCGAGCGGTATTCTTCCCGCTTCGACATCTATCATGCAGCCGAGCATGCGATGAATGGCGTCGCGGGTGCCCTTCAGGGAAAAGCGCCCCTGCACCATTCCATCGACGAGAAGCGCCAGACTGCTCCCGCGCCCGAAGCTCACGATGTCGTCTTCCGTCAGATTCTCGATGGTAACGCCCTTGTAGCTTGAAACTTCGACGCCAAACCCTCGCCCAGACCACGACAATCTGCCGTCATAGAACACTTCGACGGCATGTTCTTCGTCGCCGACAAAATTCCACCTCTTGTCCGAAATCATCGCGAAAAAGGTTGTATGGCCACGACTGTGATCGCCACCCAACAAGACCATCGAGCCACTTTCGAAAAACGTGTAGGTCATACACGATTTTCTAGGCATGTTTACACCGACGGACCAACCTGGTTTGTCATCGTAGTCCTTGTCAGGCAAATAATATGCTCCGTTCAACCCATCGTAACCATACGACAGGTTGTAGAACGGCAGATACAACATGAGAAAGACGACAAGTCGCAGACGAAGAAGCACTGCTGGCATCACTACACCGCCCACCTCGAAACCATGTGTGGATTGAAGGCAGTCCACACCCTGGGCGCAAGGGTAGATTTTCGGATGTGAACAAAAAGAAAACATCGCGGCAAAAGTCGGCTCAGGCCCTGCGCGGGCGCTTCAGGCCGAGGAGCGCCGTCGTGTGTCGCCCAGGTCCTCTTCCGAGGCGATGACGATCTGCAGCCATTTGCCGTCGTGGAAGGTTTCCGTTGCGTCGCAGAGCGCCATCAGGAGCGGGCCGAGACCGTCACGCCGGCTCGACCTCGTCGCGCTCGGCCCCGTCTAGTGCACTGACGCGCACTAAAGATTCACGACGCGGGGAGCGACGTGCACTAGATTCTTTTGTTGGTGCAGCGGCTTATCCAATCGGATGCAGGCCTTCGACCTGTAGCATCCGATTGGGCCGGTGCACTAGCACGGTCTTCGCCGATGAGCGGTCCCAGGTCGGTCTTCATGCGAAGAAGTTTGCTGCCTGCCAGAGCGATCGTTTCATCGGCGCGTCCAGTGTGTTATCGGCCTCCGGCAACGGCAACCCAGGGATTCTTCGCGATGACGCTTCTTCCTCCGACCTACGACATCAGTAAGTCCTACGAGGAGAACTTCAACGCCGGCCCGGTCTACGCAGGCCCCATTCCCCCGATGCCGGTCGCGCGGAAGACCTGGTCCTTCCTCGGTTTCGAGCTCTCGAGCCCGATCGGCGTACCGGCCGGCCCGCTGCTCAACGCCGCCTATGTGGAGCTTTACGCCCGGCTCGGCTGGGACGTGCCCGTCTACAAGACGGTGCGCAGCGTCGCCCGCGCCTCCCACCCCGCGCCGAACTGTCTGTTCATCGCCACCGACCCCCTCACGGAAGCCGATGCCCACGCGGTCCGCAGGATCGCCCCCGCCCCTCTCTCGGTCGACGGCCTCACCATCACCAATTCGTTCGGCATGCCCAGCATGGCGCCTGCGGACTGGCAGGCAGACGTTCGTCGCGCCTCGGACGCGCTCCACCCCGGCCAGCTTCTGGTGGTCAGCATCGTCGGCACTCCCGGCGCCGACGGACGCAGCCTCGAGGACGACTTCGCCCACACGGCGGCGCTGGCCAGGGCGGCGGGCGCCCGCGTCATCGAGGCCAACTTCTCCTGCCCCAATGTCGCCAGCGCCGAAGGCGAACTGTTCCGCGACGCGCGGACCTCCGCGTCCATCGTCCGGAAAATCAAGGACCGGATCGGCGACATCCCGCTGATCGTCAAGATCGGCGCGCTGCCGGAAGACCGCCTTGCCGCCGTGATCGAGGCCTGCCTGCCCTTCATCGATGGCGTCGCGGCGATCAACACCGTGCCGCTTTCCATCGTCGATGACGGGGGAAATCAGGCCCTCCCCGGAGCCGGCCGCCTGAAAAGCGGCGTCTGCGGCGCCGCCATCGCCGGGGTCGCCACCGAGATGACCGCCCGCCTCCTCACCATCCGCGATCGCCTGAAGGCGACGTTCGCCGTCGTCAGCGTCGGCGGCGTGATGTCGGAAGACGACGTCGACAACCGCCTCGCCATCGGCGCCGACCTCGTCATGTCGGCGACCGCCGCGATGTGGGACCCGCTGCTCGCCTCGCGCTGGAAAGACCGCCATAGATAGAGCGGCTTCCTGTTCCTTCAACACCCCTACTCGGCGGCGAGCGGTATCCCGTCCGGGCCGAGCAGCTTAGGCCGAGGGCCCGGCGGGGCCGATGACGTCACGAGATGCGGCCTGGCCGGCACCGCCTGCGGCGCCTCTTGGGCCTCGTCCCGCGTCCCCGTCTCATCCGACTCGTTCGGCGAGGCGAGCTTGCCGAACAGCCAGCCGATGGCGCGATTGAGGCGGTTGATCATCAGGTAGAACGACGGGATGAACACCAGCGACAGCACCGTCGACACCAGCAGGCCGCCGATCACCGCCACCGCCATTGGCGCCATGAACTCGGCGCCCTGGCCGGTGCCGCGCGCCGCCGGGTACATGCCGGCCACCATGGCGATGGTCGTCATGACGATCGGTCGGGCGCGCTTGCGGCCGGCGTCGATGATCGCCTCGGCCTCGCTGAGACCGTGCTTCTGCCGCTCGACGGCAAAGTCGACCAGCATGATGGCGTTCTTGGTGACGATGCCCATCAGCATCAGGATGCCGATGATCACCGGCATCGACACCGCGTAACCGGTGACCATCAGCGCCACCACCACGCCGCCAACCGACAGCGGAATGGAGCCGAGGATGGTGATCGGCTGGAACACGCTGTTGAACAGCAGGATCAGCACGATGAACACGATGGTCAGGCCCGAGATCATCGCCACGGCGAAGGCCTCGAAGATCTCCTGCTGGATCTCGGCGTCGTCGGTGTTCTGGATGTGCACGCCGGCCGGGAAGGTCTTCACCACCGGCAGGGCGTTGATCTTCTCCAGGCCCTGGCCGGAGGTGTAGCCGGCCATCATGTCGGTACCCACCTTGACCAGGCGCTCGCGGTCGTAGCGGTCGATGGTCGACGGGCCCTGGCCGAAGCCGATGTCGGCGACGGTGGACAGCGGCACGGCCACGCCGGAGGCGGTCGGCACCCTGAGGGCGGCCAGCGTCTCGACATTGCCGCGGGCGGCAGTGTCGAGCTGCACCCGCACCGGGATCTGCCGGTCGCCGTCGGTGAACTTGGCGAGGTTGCTGTCGGTGTCGCCGACGGTGGCGACGCGCAGCGTCTGCGACAGCGCATCCGTCGACACGCCGAGATCGGAGGCGACGTCGGGGCGCGGCGTCACGCGGATCTCCGGCCGGGCGAACGACGACAGCGCCGACGGGTTGGAGAACATCGGGTCGGCGCGCATCTGGTTTTCCAGCGCCGTCGCCGCCTTGGCGACGGCATCGCCGTCCTTGCCAAGCACGCCGACGGTCGCCTCGCGGTCGCCACGCTCGTTGACGAAGTAGAAGCGGATGTCGGGAACCCCGCGCAGCACCTGCTGCACCTTGTATTCCATCTCTTTCTGCGTCAGCACGCGCTCGGAGCGCTGCACCAGATTGACCACCACGGCGGCGCGGCGCGTTTCCAGCGTGCCGGTCGGCGAGGTGCCGCCCATCACGAACACGCTCTTCACCTCGGGGAAGACGTGCATCCGCTCGCTGATGGAATCGGTGACCACCTGCGTGTCGTCGAGCGTCGAGCCCGGCGGCAGTTCGATCGAGGTGACGATGCGCGACTCATCACCCGGCGCGAACAGCTCGGTCGGCAGATTGGCCGCGTGCACCATGGCGAACACGAAGGTGGCCAGGCAGGCGACGATGGTCACCACCGGCATCACCGGCAGGCTGAGCACCCGGCGGCCGGCGCGCACCTTCGGCGACCATAGCGTCACCTTCAGGAAGGTGGCATAGGCGCGCACGAAGGGGCCACCCTCATGCTCTTCCGGGTGCGGACGGGTGAGCCAGGCCGAGAACACGGCGAAGAACACCACGCCGGCGATCATCCACAAGGCCAGCATCTCGCCGCCGGAGCCGGCCAAGGCGTGGACGGTGGCGTCGACCCCCTCGAAGATGCCCGAAGCGTCCGACAGCGGCCCGTGGCTGTTCAGCCAGTCGATGCCGAGATAGGCCAGCAGGCCGACCGGAATGAACCAGACGATCCGTCTCAGCGCCGTGCGGGCAAAGCCGCGATAGACCGGCCGGCCGTCGGTGCCGTCGCCGGTGTAGGGCGCCTTCATGAAATAGGCGGCCAGCATCGGCGTGATCAGGCGGGCGGTCAGCAGCGAGAAGAACACGGCGATGGCCACCGTC
>JAGSYU010000094.1 GCA_018262575.1 Pseudomonadota bacterium
TCCGGCCCGAGGCTGGTGATGGCGTCCTGCATGACCTTCTTGGCCGGATCGGCGAACCAGCCGCCCGAACCCCAGAACACGACCTGCAGATCCTTGCCGCCTGCGCCCTTCACGCCGACGCTCTCGGCGAGATTGCCGATGTCCTTGCCGGCTTCCTTGTAGGACTTGAGGAAGCCGTCCGTCTGGCCGGACGCGGTGCCCTGACCGAGCTTGCCTTCGATCATGATCAGCCGCTTGACGCCGCTCTTCATCGCGGACTGGCCAGCATACTCGCCGATCTTCACCCAGTCGTAGCCGGCAAAGCCGCCAAGACCGGGCTCGTTCGGCGGGTTGTGGGTGAGATGGAACTCGGGGATGCCGGCGGCGGCCGCGAGCTTCAGGGTTTGCGAGGTGGTCTCCGGCGAGTTCTGCACCACGAGCAGCGCATCGACGCCCTGGGTGATGAAGTTCTCGACCGCCGAGATCTGGTCCGGCGCGGTGCCCTGGCCGACGACGTCGAGGACGGTCCAGCCTTCGCGTTCCGCCAGGGTCTTGAAGACCTCGAAGCCCGCCTTGTAGAAATCATCGGAGTTGTCCATGTAGTATCCGATGGTCTTGGAGTCGGCGTGGGCAAGGCCGACGACGCTGACAGAGCTGATTGCAGCCAGAGCCAAAAGCTTGAGTGCCAGTGTTTTCAATTTGTTTCTCCCTATGGTCGTTGTTTTGTATTGTTGTCCTTCCCGATCCGTCAGACGGACGATTTCTGCATGTCCGTCTGTGCGCCTCCCTGCGCTGGTCCCCCTCCTTTCATCCTGTCTGCGGCCGCGGCCTGGGCGTCGACCTGCGCGCGCTTGAGAGCGCGGAACTCTGAAATCCTTGAAGAAATGTCCCCGGCCGACACGGCGATGATGACGACCAGCCCCTTGGCCAGGAACTGCACTTCCGACGGCAGCCGCAGCATGTTCATCGCGTTGGCGATCGACCCGAGGAACAGCACGCCGATCAGCGTGCCCACGATGTTGCCGCGGCCGCCGGACAGCGCCGTTCCGCCGATCACCACCATGGCGATGGTGTCGATCTCGAGATTCTGGCCGAGCGTGATGATGCCGGTGTTGATGCGGGCGAGCAGCAGGGTCGCACCGATGCCCACCAGCAGCCCTTGGATCGTGTAGACGGCGAGCCGCATGGTCTTGACGTCGATGCCGGACAGGAAGGCGGCCCGCTGGTTGGTCCCGACCGCGTAGATGCGCCGACCGAATTTGGTGAACTTGAGGGTCAGTCCACCGATCAGCGCGATGGCGAAGAACAGCAGGACATACGGCGGCAGGCGGAGTGCCAGACCGGTGACCGGGTCCTTGGCGCCGTCAATCAGGTTGGTGGTCAGGAAGGAGAGCTCGCCCTTCATGACGACCTCGCGCGAGTTGCACAGCAGCAGCGCAATGCCCTGGAACGAGATCATGCCGCCGAGCGTGATGATGAATGGCTCGATCCGCGTCCGCGAGATGATGAACCCCATCATCGTCTCGAGGATGACCGCCGAGACCACGCCAAGCAGGATCGCCGGACCAACACCGAGCCCCCACTCGGAAATGCCGAGCGCCACGACAATCGAGACGAGCGAGGCGAGCATGCCGACCGAAAGGTCGATGCCGCCGGAGATCATCACCATCGTCATGCCCACGGCAATAATGCCGGGTACGGCCACCTGCTGGAGGATGTTGAAGATGTTCACCGGGCTGATGAATGTCGGGAACCGCGAGCCGCCCGTCGTGATCAGCTGAAGGGCAACCACGATCACGACAAAGCTGACGAAAATGGACAGGACCGTAAGGTTCTCATATTTCTTGAAAAGAGAGTCCTTGCGCGGCCCCGTCGAATTTGAGGTGTCGTGGGTGTTCACTCTTTCTGTCCTCCAATCGAGAGGGTGAGGATGTTTTCTTCTGTTATTTTCTCACCGACCAACTCGCCGGCCACTTCGCCGCGCCTGAAGACGAGAACGCGGTCGCTCATCGAAATGACTTCCGGCATGTCGGAGGAAACCATCAGGATGGCTTTGTCCTCCTTCAGAAGATCGACCATGATCTTGTAGATTTCCTGCTTCGATCCGACGTCGACACCGTGCGAGGGCTCGTCGAAGATGAAGATCTCGCCGCCGGTGTTGAACCACTTGCCGAGCACCACCTTCTGCTGGTTGCCGCCGGACAGGTTGACCGCCCGGGTCCGCGCACTCGGCGCCTTGATGGTCAGGAGCTTGCGGTATGTCTCGCCAACCGCGAACTCGTCGGCCGGACGCACCAGGAAGTCCCTGGTGTTGACCATGTTGGCCACCGCGACATTCTCGGCGATGGTCTTGGTGAGGAACAGGCCGGTGTTCTGGCGGTCCTCGGTGATGAAGCACATCTTGTTGCGGATCGCGTCCTTGGGACTTCCGTGCCGGACCGAGCGTCCGTCGATCAGGATGTCGCCGTAGACCAGCGGTGCCGCACCGAACAGCAGCTCCATCAGCTCCGACCGGCCGGACCCGACCATGCCGGCGATGCCGAGGACTTCGCCGCGGTGCAGCTTGAAGGAAATGTCCCGTACGCCGTTGCCAGTGACATTCCTGACGTCGAGCGCCACCTCGCCGCGGGCAATGCGTTCGCGCTTGTAGAAGGTCGACGGATCGCGTCCGACCATGTCCTTGATCAGCGTCGACTTCGAGAGACCGGCGATGGGGTAGGTGCTGACCTTCTGGCCGTCCCGGATCACGGTTGCCCGGTCCCCGACTTCGAACACCTCGTCGAGGTGGTGCGAGATGTAGATGATGCCGATGCCGTCTTCCTTGAGCGTCTTGACGATGTCGAGAACGGTCTCGATCTCCTGCGACGAGAAGGAAGCCGTCGGCTCGTCCAGGATGATGACGTTGCTGCGGAAGACCAGCGCCTTGGCGATTTCGACGATCTTCTGCTGGCCGCTGGTCAGGTCGCTCATCCTCATGTCGGGCGACAGGTCGCTCTTGAGGTAACGCAGCACCCGTTCGGTCTGCTCCCGCATCTGCTTGCGTTGCGGAATCCCCCAGCGGGCGATCTCGGCGCCGACGAAGATGTTTTCGGTGATGTCCAATGCGTCGAAGACGATATGTTCCTGGTAGATCGTGTGGATTCCCATCTCGAGGGCGGTGCGCGGCGTCAGCGACACCTCCGCCCCGTTGAAGAAAATCCGCCCACCCTCGTCGGGCTGGTAGGCGCCCGACAGGATCTTGATCAGGGTCGACTTTCCCGCTCCGTTCTCGCCGCACAGGCAGTGGACCTCTCCGCGCCTGAGGTCGAAGGAGATGTCCTGCAGCGCCCTTACGCCGGGAAACGTCTTGGATATTTGCGACAGGCGCAGGATCTCATCCATGCTTCTACTCTCTGAGAAGTAAGACGGCTTCGGATCGCGCTTCAGCGCTTCAGAAAATCCGGCACCTTGACGATCTCGCCGCCGTTGAGCGCCGACTGATGGGCGCAGATGCCCACGGATGTCCAGTTTGCCGACTGCTCGACGTTGGGGAACGGGTCGCGGTCCTGAAGAAGCGCCGTGATGAACTCGTTGACCAGATGGGGATGCGAACCGCCGTGGCCGCCGCCCTGGATGAAGGACAGATGGTCTTCGTCGACGATTCCACGCGTGAACTTGCGGATCGGCTCCGGCAGCAGGTGGGCATAGTCGGGCACCTTGACGCGCTCGGCGATGTCCGGCTCGGGCTTCTTGGCCGTGTGCAGCACCGGGTCCTCATGGCTCATCAGCTGCCACTCGAACGACTTCTTCGAGCCGTAGACGTCGATGCTCTCGCGATACTGGCGCGCCGTATCCCACAGGAAGCGCCAGATGTGCGCCGCCACGTCGGAATCCTTGATCTTGATATGGCAGGTCTCGACGGCGAACTTGCTGCCGGATCGGCGGGCGCATTCGTCGTTGATCGTGCCCGAACCGAAACAGCTCACCGCCTCGGCCATGCCGCCAACCATGGCCATCAGCGGGCTGACGACATGGGTCGCGTAGTGCATCGGCACCATATCCTTCCAGTAGTCCGGCCAACCCTCCATGTCCTGAGGATGGGAGGCGGCGAGATACTGGATCTTGCCGAGTTCGCCCTTGTCGTAGAGCTCCTTGATGAAAAGATACTCCCGGCTATACACGACGGTTTCTGCCATCATGTACTTGAGGCCGGTCTCACGAACGAGGCCGACGATCTCCTTTGCCTCTTCGACGGTGGTTGCCATCGGCACGGTGCACATGACGTGCTTGCCAGCCTTGAGCGCGGCGATCGTCTGGGGAGCGTGATCGGGGATTGGGCTGTTGATATGGACGAAATCCACATTCGGGTCGGTCAATACTTCCCGGAAGTCCGTATAACGGGTTTCGATTCCAAACTTATCGCCGACCTCATTCAATTTGGCACGCGAACGCTGACAAATCGCGACGACTTCGGCGTTCGGATGGGCCTGATAGATAGGAATAAATTCGGACCCAAAACCAAGACCGATGAGGCCAACTCTTGCCTTCTTCATGATGACTCCCCCGTTCATTTGTGACGGTAGTATTGGGGAGCCACGAGGAAATGAGAATGAACATTCGCGCGAGATTTATGAGGTATTTTCCCGCGCTCGTTACGGGGTCAATCCGCGATCTTGAGGAAGGATCTCCCTCGAACCTGATCGCGGTACTCCCTTGGTGTTAGTCCGGTTTCCTTCTTGAAGAAAACGCTGAGATATTCGGGATGTTCGATACCGAGCGCCTCGCTGATCTCCGACAGCGACATTTCCGTCTCGAGCAGAAGTTCGCGGACGGCGTTGGTCCGGACGCGCAGGATTTCCTGGTGGGGCGTGCGGTTCAGCGCCTTGCGGAAGCGCGCTTCGAGCACGCGCCGCGACAACGGCACCTCGCGCAGCACATCCTCGACGCCGATGTTCGCGTGGGCATGCTGCCGAATGAAGGCCACCGCCTTCGCCACCTGCGGGTCGGCGACGGTCAGCACGTCGGTCGACACCCGTTTGCGCACGCCGAGCGGCTCGATCGAGTGCTTGCGCTCGGACAGCTTCTCGCCGCTCATCATCCGGTCGAGAATCTCGGCGGCGTAGACGCCGGTCCGGAAGGCGTTGGGGATGACGCTCGACAGGCTGGGCGTCGCCAGCTCGCAGAGCAGTTCGTCGTTGTCGACGCCGATCACCGCGATGTCGGCGGGAACCTTGAGATTGTAGTAGCGGCAGATTTCCAGCAGTTGCTGGCCGCAGCCGTCATAACAGGCAAAGATGCCGACCGGCTTGGGCAGGCTTTCGAGCCAGCTCCGGATCTCCTCACGTTGCGTCCACCAGCGGACGCGCGGCTCCTTGCGGGCGGGAAGGTTGAAGATGCGCGACCGGATGATGTCGGGCCGCCCGAGGATGCGCTCGAAATTCTGCTGCCGCCAGATCGACCAGTTGTAGAAGGGATCGCCGAAGAAGGCGAAGTTCTGCAGGCCGCAGTCGCGCAGATGGCCGAGGGCGAGGCGGGTGATCGCCTCGTCATCCGTCTCGACCCAGGGAATGCCGCTGATCAGCCGGGCGGCGCTGACATCCACCGTCGGGACGTCCATCGTTGTGATGATCTTGGCCATCCGGTCGGTTTCGATGCGGGCGATGGCACCGTCGAATTTCCAGTTGCCGGCAAAGGACTGGTCGATCTCGTGGCGTCCGTGCTCGGTGAGATAGAGCGTCCAGCCGTGGCGTGAGCGGGCATAATCGTGAATCCCGCGCAGAATGCCGCGGGCGTAGCTATTCGATGTCTCGACGATGATCGCGACGTTTCGCTCTTCCACCCCGCTCCCCACCCCATCTCCTCGCCGCACCGGCTCCCCGATTCGGCTGACGCGGCCCAAGCGACCGCTATCCGCTCAACATCCGGAGTCTCCCCCTTTCTGTTGCCGACGGTGTTTCCTTACGCCGTTGTCGAAAGCTATCACAGGACAGGTCCGAACCACGGGGCGACTTTCGCCGGGTCCGGCCTTGTCCGTGATCTGTGCGGGCTCTTAGTTGAGCAGCTTCCTCAGGAAGCGCTGGCCGCCGGCCGCCAACTCGTCTTGAGAAGGCGCAAGCGGCCGCCAGATCGACGCCGCCTTGGCGATTTCGACAGCGCCAGGCGTGAAGGATTCGATCACCACCGGCCCGTCATAGCCAATCGCGTGCAACGCATCGCGGATGCCGGTCCAGTCCTGATGGCCGGTGCCGGGAATGCCGCGGTCGTTTTCGCAAGCGTGGAAATGGCAGAGCAGTTCCTTGCCGGCCTTGCGGATGGCGTCGGGAATGCTCTTCTCCTCGATGTTGGCGTGGAAGGTGTCGATGTGAACGCCGTAGACGGGGCTCCCCACCTCGCGCACGATGGCGATGGCCTGATCGACCAGATTGACCATGTCGCTCTCAAAGCGGTTGAGCGGCTCAACGCCGACCCGTACGCCGGCATCGCTGGCGACCTTGGCCAGCCCCCTGAGGTTGTCGATGCACCAGTCCCGCTCGCGCTTCTTCTGCTCGTCGGGGATCATGCGGGTCTTGCCGACCGACGAATAGACCGGGCCGGAGAACAGGTGGCTGCCGACCGTTTCGGCAAAGCGGATGCCGTCGCGGATGTAGTCGGCGCCGATCTGCCGAAGCGCCGGATCCTCGTTCGAGATGTCGCGCGTCGGACCGAAGGCGCCGCAGACGGTGATTTCAAGGCCGTTGTCGTCAGTGATCCGCTTGAGCTCCTTGGCATCGATGATCGCGGGATCGTCGAGCGCGACCTCGAGGATGTCGAAGCCCATCTGCCGGATCTTGGGAATAAGGCTGAAGTCCTTCGTGCTGAACGGCGATGTCCAGACCCAGGTGTTCACACCGATCTTCATTTTGGCACTCCTCCCGGGATCTTTTTGGGCTGTCGTCCGCCAATTTTGTCGACCCCTAATAGTGCAAGTGTCTATCAGTCCGCTTGCTCGGTAAATGAGCAATCGCGCGAGTTTCTTGAGAAATCTGACCGTGATATCGGGGCGAGGTCGGCGCTATAGTGCCAGGTGCGTGCAAAAATACGTTCCAGACCATCGCTAAATTATTGAAATAAATAAGAAGGGCAAACGCGTGCTAAGAATGTGCTTGCCCGCCTTGACGGGGCACGTCCCTTAAAATTCAGCTATTTCCGTTGCTTAATCGCGCGTGCGGGGGGCGTCTTAGCCTTTGTGGTCCCCATGAGGACTACTCGCCTGAGCAGCCCGGGCAGATCATCGACGAAAGTGAAGACGACGGGGATGACGACGAGGCTGAGGACCGTTGACGTCAGCAAGCCGCCGATGACGACAATGGCCATCGGTTGCCGGAAACTCGCGTCACCGCCGCCGAGGCTGAGCGCCACTGGAAGCATGCCGCAGCCCATGGCGATCGTCGTCATGACGATCGGGCGGGCGCGTTTGTGACAGGCGTCGACGAGGGCATCAAATCGCGGCATGCCGCCCTGCCGCGAGATGATTGCGTACTCCACGAGCAGGATCGAGTTCTTCGTTACAACGCCCATCAACATGAGCAGACCAATAACCACCGGCATCGAGAAGCTGGTGTTGGTCAGCACGAGCGGCAACAAGGCACCGCCGAGCGACAGCGGGAGCGCCATAAGGATCGTGGCTGGCTGGAGAAAGTCGTGGAAAAGCAGCACGAGTACCGCATAGACGCAGAACACGCCGATGGCCATGGCCACCGCGAAACTCTCAAACAGCTCCGAACTGCGCTGTAAATCTCCCTGTTCGACGAGCTTTACCCCGTCCGGAAGGTTTCTGAGCGCAGGCAATTCTCTCGCCTCGCTATAGACCTCGCCGAGCGCGCGTCCGTTGAGTTCGACTGAAATCGTGACGTTGCGCGAACGATCGATGCGGCTGATTTCGGAAGGGCTGCCACCGATGCGGATGTCGGCGACCGACCCAAGATCCACGCTGCTTCTTGCGCCGGCAACGCGCAGATCAGCGATATCTTCCAGCGTCGCTCTGCTGTCCGGATCGAAGCGCACGCGAATGGCAAGCTGACGCTGCGGCAGGTTGAGTTTCGCCAGCGAAGAAGAGTAGTCGCCACTCGTGGCGACGCGAACGGCGTCCGAGATCGCTTCCGCGGTGACCCCGAGGGCGGCAGCGCGATCGACATCCGGTATGATCTGTATTTCCGGGGCCTGCAGGGAGGCACTGGAGGTGACGGCGCCAATGCCGACGAGCGTGCGCAGTTGCTCTTCAAGCGCACCGGCTACCCGGTCGAGCGCATCCGAGTCGTCGCTGGCCAGCGTGAGGGCCAGCGTTGTGCCACTGCCTCCCGTACCGACCTGGACCCTGACACCAGCTAGAACGGCCAGGGCTTGTCGGATGTCGTTTTCGATTTCATCCTGTCGCCGGTTGCGCTCGTCAACCTTGTTCAAGGTAACGATCATCGAGGCAGTCGCCGTATCAACGGTCGTGGAGGATCCGAGCAGGTCCCCTGACGAGGCGCTCCCAACGGCGGAGACCACGCGCGTAACATCCGGAAGGCCGGAAAAGATATCCGCGGCCCGTCGCGTGATCGCGTCCGTCTGCTCGATCGTGCTGCCAGGCTGCAATGTCAACGTGACTTGCGTTTGGGCGTCGTCAGATGGGGGCATGAATCCGGTACTGATCAGTGGGATTGTCAGAAAGCTGAGGCTGAGGAACAGGCAGACGCCGAGGACGGTCAGCATGCGGTGGCGAAGGCAGGTTGCGACGAGGGTCATGTAGGAGCGCATGATCCGGCCGTCCTTCATCTCGGCTGACTGCGCTTTCATCACGTGAGCCGCCATCATTGGCGTCAGCAGGCGCGCAACGACCAGTGAGGCGAGCACTGCAACGGACGCCGTTATGCCGAACTGGCGAAAGACCAGCCCGGGGATGCCCCCCATGAAGGCCGTCGGCAGGAACACCGCAACAAGTGTCAAGGTTGTGGCGATCACCGCAAGACCAATCTCGTCGGCGGCTTCCAACGCCGCCGTCATCGGCGATTTCCCCATCCGCAGATGGCGCGCGATGTTTTCGATCTCCACGATCGCGTCGTCGACAAGGACTCCGACCACCAGCGATAGCGAGAGCAATGTCACCGTATTGAGGCTGAAGCCGGCAAAATACATCACCAGGAAGGTCGGGATGACCGAGAGCGGCAGGGCGACCGCCGAAAGCAAGGTCGCGCGCCAATCGCGCAGGAAGAACCAGACCACCACGACGGCGAGGATCGCCCCCTCGTAAAGCATGTGCATGGAGCCGTTGTAGTTTTCGACGATCGGCCCGACCGTGCTGTAGGCCTCGACGATCTCGACATCGGGATTGGCTGCGGCGAAGCCTTGCATCGCAGCCTCAACAGCCGACGCGACGCCGGTATCCGAATACCCGTTCGACCGCTTGACCTCGACAGCAATCACTGGCTTGCCGTCCAGATAGGCGATTGACGACCTGTCGGCAAAGCTGTCCGTCACTGTGCCGATTTCATCAAGTCGCACCAGTTGTCCGCTCGGAAGCGGGATTGCCAGCCCTTTAAGGTCCTCAACGGAGCAAACCGCGCCGAGCGTGCGGATTGCCTGCTTGCGCCCCCCGATTTCTGCCTGCCCGCCGGAAGCGTCCGATTGCACCGATCTTAGTTGCGACGATACGGTCGCCGCGCTGAGATTGAGGGAACTCATCAAGTGGGTGTCGAGGTCGACATGCACCTCGCGGTCAACGCCCCCAACCCGACTGACTTCGCCAACACCGGGCACCGCGAGAAGGGCCTTCGTCACCTCATTGTCGGCAAACCAGGAAAGCTCGGTCTCGTTGAGGCGAGGGGAGCGGATGGCGTAGGTAACAAGGGGGGAGCCTTGCACGGTCTCCTTGGTCACATCCGGCGTCTGCATCTCGGACGGAAGATCACCGCTCACGCTGTTGACGGCATTCCGCACCTCGTTCAGGGCCTCTTCGCTGTCTTTTCCCAGCTGAAACGACACACTGATGTCAACCGAGCCGTCGGTAATCGTCGTGGTGACGTGGTCGATGAGGCTCAGCGAGGCAATCTTGTCCTCGATCTTGCGCGCGACTTCCGTTTCGAGCTGTGTCGGGGCTGCACCTTCTAGCATTGCGCTGATTTGGATCGTTGGCAGATCCATGTCGGGAAAATTCTGAACGGCCAGTTTGTCGAAGGCGAGCAGACCACCGGCAGTGAGCAGCATGAAGAGCAGAATGGCGGGAACCGGGTTGCGGATCGACCAGGCGGAAAAGTTCATCGGCCGTCTTCCTCCAGCCGGACAAGGGCCTTGTTGGAGAGAAAGGCGCCGCCGGTGGTCACGACCTGGGCCGAATGGTCCAACCCGGAAATGATCTCTACTTTTCCATCCTTGCGTCGCCCCGTTTCCACGCGAACGCGCGAGACTCGCCGATCCTCACCGACGGTGAAGAGGTAGGTGATGCCGTCGCGCAGCACGAGCGCAATTTCCGGCACCGTGAGCGCTGCCGTCATTCCAAGCTCGATCTGACCGGTGACGTAAAGGCCGACGGGTGGGTGGGCCTCTGCCGGCAGCGTGACATAGGCGAGCGCCCGGCCGGTATCGGTATTGATCGTCGGACCGACGAGCCGGACAACACCTTTGACGCGCTGGTCGCCAGGGCCGACGATGGTGGCGGCCAAGCCCTCTGCGATCCGTGGGAAATGGCGTGCCGAGACTTCCGCCTGCCACTCGACGCGCCGCTGGCGAATAAGGCGGAACAGCTCGGTACCGGTTGAGACGACGGCGCCGAGCTGGGCCGAACGGGAGGTGATCAGCCCGTCATCGACGGCCGTAATTGTCGTCTGGGCGAACTTGATGTTCTGGCTTTGAAGTGAAGCCTCTGCCGAGTCCACGCCTGCTGTCGCCGTCTGCTCGGCGGCCAGATAGTCGGTGATTTTCTCGCCTGAAAGAGCGCCGCTGCCTTGCACATGGCGGGCCCGGTCGGCATTTGCCTTGGCCTTGGCGAGATCGGCTTTCGCCGTCGCCAAGGCGGCCTGTTGCTTGCGCAGCTCGGCATGGACGGTCTCGTCGGAAAGCCGTGCGAGGGGCTGGCCCTTCGAGACAATGGATCCGACGTCGACAAGAACCTCGGTTATGCGAAGCCCATCGATCTCGGCGGCGATGATTGCCTCGTGCCAGGGCTTCAGCCAACCACTGGCCGGAATCGTCTCGGGCCACTGCCGCTCCTCAGGCTTGGCTGCCGTGACGGTCAGTACCGCCGCCTCATTCGTTTGGGCGAACACTGCCCCGGAGAAAGAGGCAGTTCCCCAACCTGGAACCAGAATGAGCACAAGGAAGATCGGTCGCATCAAAGCGTTCCTTTGGATTTCTCCTGCAGTGGTCGCGACGAGAGGACGTTCTCGCTCCAGCCGCCACCAAGCGCCCTGTAGAGGGCGATCGAGCTGCGTTCAGAATCGCGGCGGAGTTCGATGAGAAGAATCTTGGCCGACTGGCCTGACCGTCGAGCCTCCTCACCACCAATACGCCTCGCTCTCCCTGGCGACCGCCCCTGAGGTCGGCCGCCAGGTTGTCGGACAGCATCTTTCGTCCCATGGCGGTGAGAACTGGGGGCTCACAAAGCGCATAGGGTTCGCTCGCGCGCCCATGTCACTCTCCGCGCGAAGTCTCGCCGAAGGGCCGACTGGAAGAGCACGGGCTATTGTGCTGGAGCCGGCGGGGCAGTGTCGCGAGGCTCACCGGATGGCGCAGCCTTTTGCGCCCCGCTGTCCGTCCATTCTGGCGGCAAGGCGAGTTGGTCGCTGATCATGCCCTTGAGGCCCCGATAGCGGCCATAACTCTCACATGCGGGGTATTTGGGACGAAGGCCAACGGATGATTTGATCTTGTGCCAGGATGGCAGCTCGATGCCGGAACTGTCGAAGGGACTCGTGCCTTTGACCAGCAATTGTCCGAAGTCCTCGCCGAACGTGTCTGCGAGGTCATAGGCGTCACTTACCTTCGACACCCGCGCTGAACTGAAGAAAGCATTCGCTCCTCTTGCCCAGAGTATGGAGGCCTGTTGCTGGCCCAAAGCATCGATTGCCTCAGCTTCTATCGAAAGGCTACCCATCCCGATCGGGATACGTGGGGTTGGGACCGGAACGGCCGTGTCGACAAAATTCATACCCAGTGAAGCCGCGGCCGATATGCCCGCCGCAACCTGGCCGGTTTCCTTGGCCTGCGTGACGGAGGCCTGAACGGTCAAGTCGGCGGGACTATCCGCAGCAACCACCGTGAAGCGATCGCTGAGACTGACGCACATTGCACGATTGACTGCGTTGGCGACGAGTTCCCTCTGTTTGCTCGACAGCTTCGGAGCAACGCTGGGGGCGAATGCCGTCGGGACGATCCTGATCGTTTTGGCGGCCAGGATTTTTTCCTTGTTCACGCTGAGCCGAGACTTTGTGAGCCAGCCATCGGAAGATTTCATCGCCTCGTAAGATGACAGCCCATTTCCTTGAACCAGTGGAGCGGATGCACATGCCGGCAAGAACCCGGCTACGGCGAGGATGACGAGCTGTGCGGGGCTAGAGAGCATTCGCATTGGAAGCCCCCCGCAAGCAGTCCTTCGCAAGTTGCAGATCGGGATCTGCTGCGCGGAACGCATCCCTGAGATGCAGTGCCTTCGCACGAAGACGTGCGATCAGGCGCCAAAAGCTGAACACGCGGCGCGAACCTCTCTTCGTCCAGAGATATTGCCGGTAGGGAGAGCCCCACCCGCCCTCCGCGATCTGAGTTAAGTTAGGTAAGAAGAGCATGTTCGTCCCCGGTTATGAATGCCGGGTCTGTGTAAAATTTTCTCGTGGCTCAAATTGCAGTCGAAGATGTCGGATTAATTCTTCCAGACTGAAATTTATGTCAAAACATGTCCCGACAAGTTGCGGACATACTTTGACACAAAAAAGCTCTCCCCTCCCGCTACGGCAGAACTACGTTTGGTCCAGGGGCACCACATGTTTCAACGGTCCGCCATGATTTCACATACATCCCAGGTCCTCGTTGTCGATGACGACAGTGAAATACGAAAGCTCCTTGCTCGCTATCTGCGCGAGCAGGGGTTCCGTGTCTTGGTTGCGTCGACTTGCGCGGAGGTGCGCGAGAAAATGGTGACCAACCGGATTGATCTCATTGTTCTTGACGTGATGCTTCCTGATGGGTCGGGGCTTGATCTTTGTCGCGATTTGCGAGCGTCGCGATCTGTTGTTCCGATCATCCTTCTCACCGCTCTCAAAGAGGATGTGGACCGGATCATTGGACTCGAATTCGGCGCCGACGATTATCTCGGCAAGCCATTCAATCCGCGTGAGCTTGCGGCCAGGATTCGAGCGGTCCTTCGGCGCGGGACGAATACTGGTTCTGAGCCTCTCGAAAGAAAGCGCTATTGCTTCGATGGTTTCGTGGTGGATAAGCCCGCGCGGTCGGTAACCGCGCCTAGAGGAGAGGATATTCCGCTCACGGGTGCGGAATTCGATCTTCTTTTGTTATTCCTGGAGCGACCTGGACGGGTGCTCTCCAGAGACCAGCTCCTCGACTTGACACGGAGAAGCGGAAGCGAAGTTCTGGACCGCTCGATCGACGTGCTGGTCAGCCGCCTGCGACGCAAGCTGTCGGCGGGTGGGGCCGCTCCCATCTTCAAAACCGTCCGCAATGGCGGATACCAGCTCGCCGTCAAAGTCAGTGTTCCGGATCCGCGGATATGAAGACTCTTCGGGCTAAAATCGCCTTGCTTCTCGTGATTTCGATTGTTTCTGTCGTTTCCTTGATCACGATAACCATGGCGTCCCTCCTGGGTACGCAGGAGGATGCCGCCTCAGAGCTTCTGTTGAGGCAAGTCGTATCGATGCACGCCTTGGCGACCCAGGGCGGGGCGGCTGGAATGCTTTCGGACCAGCCAGCTCAGGGAGTGGTGGATGAAAGCCAGACGGAGCTGTTGCGTTCCGGCACGGCCAAACTGGGCGCTCCGCTGGACATCTCTGTAACGCACAACGTCGAGGACGGCCGCATCCGCACCGTGTCCATCCCTGTCGGGTCTCAAGGGTGGCTGATGCTGGATTATGACCCTCCCTCGGGTCCTGTATGGTGGGGGTGGCTCGTGCTCATCACGATCAGTGTCGGATCGATCGCCGTGTTCGTGGCCAGCCGGATGAGCAAACCCCTGGCGCTGCTTGAAAGCGCCGTGGAGTCGGTTGACCCAAATGGTGTCTTGCCCGTTCTCCCCGAAGAGGGGCCGGCGGAAGTTCGCGCCACTGCTGCGGCCATCAACTTGCTTTCAGCGCGGCTGAAGCGGGCAATGGAGAGCCGCATGCGACTTGTGGCGGCCGCAGGCCATGACCTCCGGACCCCTCTGACGCGGATGAGATTGCGTGCAGAATTCGTCGCCGATGACGAGGAGCGGTCTTTATGGCTACAGGACATTGATGAGCTGAAGCAGATTGCCGACAGCGCCATGCAGTTGGTCCGCGAGGAAACCACTCGGGACTTGCCCGAGATCATCAAGATCGACGAATTGGTAAGGAGCATCGTATCCGAGTTGCAGGAGCAGGGGTTTGAGTTGGCGGTGGCTGACACGGCGAGGACCTCCACCAAAGCCAATCGCCTCGCTTTGAGTCGTGCCCTGAGGAATCTTCTCATCAACGCCGCAACCCACGGCGTGCGCGGCACGGTGAGCGTATCGGGCGGGGCGACGGCCCGGATCACGATTTCGGATCAGGGGCCGGGTATCGACCCAGACGTACTGGATCAGATTTTCGAGCCCTTTTTTCGTGTGGACAGGGCGCGTAGTCAGAAATTCCCGGGCGCAGGATTAGGTCTTTCGATCTCCCGGGAAATAATCTGCAGAGAAGGTGGACGTATTTTGATCGAAAACGGAAACAATGGTGGGCTTACCCAAATCGTGGAGTTGCCCGCCGAACGTTGATTTGGCCAATGTCACAAACAATGACGACCTTCGTGACACTGCGAATA
>JAGSYU010000009.1 GCA_018262575.1 Pseudomonadota bacterium
CTCGGCCATCGCGCTCTGGCTCGGGACTGAACAGGCTCTGCCTTTCCTGGTGCTGACCGCCCTGTTCGGTGGCGCGCTGTCGCTCGCCGTCCTCGGCTTCCGCGCGCTGCCGCTGCCTGCCTTTCTGCTCGGCTGGCCACCGGCGCAGCGCCTGCACGAAAAGGGAGCCGGCGTTCCCTATGGCGTGGCGCTTGCCGCCGCCGCGCTCGTGGTCTTTCCCGAGACGCAATGGTTCACCGTCTTCGTGAGAATGTAAGGCGAAGGAAGCCGTCAATTCCTGACGATTTCTAAAGGGCCGATACGGACCGACACGATTTCAAACAAGTTATTAACCATAAATTCAGCGTTACCCCGTGTACTTGGCGTCGAGTGGAACGCTCGTCGTCCTTTGTCACGAGGCAACATCATGCGCCCGATCCAACTGGTAGGCTGTGGCCCAGCCGGTGGTGCCACAGATGGAGCTCGAGGACGTGCTGGTGGCCGCCAAGGACATCGGCATCGGCAAAAACGTCGATCCCGACAACCTCGTCTGGAAGTCCTGGCCGAAAGCAGGACTCAGCGACACCTACATTCAGCGCTCGGCTGAACCCGACGCGGTCAGCGGCCTCAAGGGGATGCTGGTACGCAGCCCCATCCTGGCCGGCGAGCCAATTCGCAAGAGCAAGCTCCTGCGATCCGACCGAGGCTTCCTGTCCGCCGTGCTGTCTGAAGGCATGCGCGCGGTGGCGGTACGGGTCAACGCCGCCTCGACGGCCGGCGGCTTCATCCTGCCGGAGGATCGTGTCGACATCCTTCTGGTCCGCCAGAAGGAGGCCAACGAGGCATCGGCCGAAACCATCCTCACCGATGTCAGGGTGCTGGCGATCGACCAATCGGTCCAGCAGACCGGCGACGACAAGCAAGCGTCGATCGTCGCGCAGAACACGGCAACACTCGAGCTCACACCCGACCAGACCGAGCTTGTCGCCCAGGCCCAGCAGATCGGCTCGATCTCGCTGGCGCTTCGCCCTCTGGCCGAGGCTCAGCAGCCGGCCGCCCGCCAGCGCAAGCCGACCGGCATCGCCGTCGTCAAATTCGGCGTCGTCTCCCGCGTCACGGCTCAGCAAGCGCCATGAACCAAGCGTCCCGACCGACCGCCAACCCAGGAAACCCGGTCATGAACCGCTGCCTAGCGCTGACTTTCTCCCTCGCGGCCTTTCTCGCCGCCGGCCTTGCGGTCACACTCGAGCCGGCCCAGGCTGCCGACACCGCCGCCATCCAGTCGATCGCCGATATCCAGGGCAAGGTTGTCAATCTCGGCCTCAACAAGTCGATGGTCATCGACCTGCCCGAGGACATCCGAGACGTTCTGGTGTCCAACCCGGTGATTGCCGACGCGGTTGTGCGCAACAACCGCAAGATCTACCTGATCGGCATGAGCGTCGGCGAGGCCAACGTCTTCCTGTTCGGTGACGGCAACCGCCAGATTGCCCATTTCGAACTGGTCATCGGCCGCGATACGGTCGGACTCGAGAGTACGCTTGCCGAGGTCATTCCCGGTTCGCACATCAGAGCGCAGTCGCTGGGTGATTCGCTGGTGCTGTCGGGCAGTGTCACCTCGCCCGAGGCGGCGGCAACCGCCGCCAACATTGCCGCCAAGTTCGTCGGCTCGCCCGAAAAGGTCATCAATTCGATCGCCATCTCCGGCTCCGATCAGGTCAACCTCCGCGTCGTCATCGCCGAGGTGGAGAAGAACACGGTCAGGAAGCTCGGCATCGACATGGCCGGCGGGTTCGGCGCCATCGCCGCGGCCAGCTCTGGCAACAACCTCACTTCCAACCTGGCAGGACTGTCGTCCGACTCCACCAAGCTGTTCGGCATAGGCGACACTGCGACCAGCTCGGCGATCAACATCGGAACGGATCATTTTACTGCAATGATCAACGCCCTGAAGACGCAGGGCGTGGTGCGGACGCTGGCCGAGCCGAACGTCACGGCCATTTCCGGCCAGCCGGCCAAGGTCGTGGTGGGCGGCGAGATCCCCTACACGCTGGTCAGCGATAACGGCAACAGCGTCAACTTCAAGGAATACGGCGTCATTTTGAAGTTCACGCCGGTGGTGCTGACCTCCGGACGCATCAGCCTCAACATCAACACCGAGGTGAGCGACATCGACACCTCGCTCAACAGCAGCGTGCCGGCCATCAAGAAACGCGGCGCCGAAACCACCGTCGAAGTTCCGTCGGGCGGCGCCATCGCCATTGGTGGCCTGTTGCGCGACAACGTGACCAAAACCATCAACGGCACACCCGGCCTGTCCGACCTGCCGATCCTCGGCGCGCTGTTCAAGAGCGAGGCCTACCAGCGCCAGCAGACCGAGCTGGTCGTCTTTGTGACGCCCTATCTCGTCAAGCCGGTGGCCCCCTCGGCCATCACCCGGCCCGACCAGAACCTCAACTTCCAGGCCGACGCCCAGAGCTATTTTCTGAATCAGATCAACCGCATCTACCGCGTCAACGGCGCCGCTTCCGGTTCCTATCAGGGCCGCTACGGTTTCTCCTATGAATGAGCCAGCGCTTCGGAGGAGTGCCATGCAGGCAATGAATCCCCTTCCCCGCTCCGACAGGCAGCCGTTCCGGCCTGCCAAGCTGACGGCGGTCGCCCTGGTGTTGGCGCTCGCCGCCTGCAACCAGCAGGGCCAGGCGCTAACCGATGGCTTGCCGGCCGACGGTTACCGCAGTGTCTATCCGATCGCCGTCACCGAAGCGCCCCAGACCCTGGACATCCCCGTCGGTACCGGTACCGGAGGGCTTTCACCCGACCTCAGGGCGGTGGTGGCCGACTTCGGCGCCGACGCGGCGCGCAATGCCACCGGTCCGGTGGTGGTGATGACGCCGGTAGGATCGGTCAATCAGGCGGCGGCCGATTACCTTGCCCGCCAGATCAAGGCAGTGCTCAGGCAATCCGGTGTCGCCGCGACCTATCTGAGATCGCAGACCTACGCCGTCGCCGACCCGCGCGTTCCGGCGCCGATCCGGCTCGGATTTACCCGCATCAAGGCGGTCAGCCCGCCCTGTGGCCGCTGGACCACCGACATCATGCCCGACGGCCAAAAAGCCAACGACGGTGCCGAGTTTGGCTGTGCCACCCAGGCCAATCTCGCCGCCATGGTGGAAAATCCGAACGATCTCCTGATGCCACGAGCCGAGACACCCGTGCGTGGTTGGCAGCGCTGGGAGATGCTTCAGAAGGCGGCCAAGGGATCGAGCCCGTCGGCCACCTATCCGACTTCGACTTTCTAGGAACCGACGGCCATGACCACCGACGATCCGCACACTCCCCCCGCTTCAGGCCGACCCGCCGACGTCGATGGGCTGAAGCCTGTGCCGCGCATCGCCATCCAGGCGTTCTGCGAGACGCCGGAGGTCGCCGACGTGCTTGAGCAGGCGGCAGCCGACCGACGCATGGCCAGGGCGCACGTCAAGGTGCACCAGGGTGGCGTCCCCGCCGCCCTCGACTTCTACGCCGCCGCCCCGACACCAAACCTTCTCTTCGTCGAGACGCGGGAACGCCATCAGGGAGTACTCGAGCAGGTCGACCAGTTGGCCACCGTTTGCGACGCCGGCACAAAGGTGGTGCTCATCGGCCATCACAACGATGTCGCGCTCTATCGCGATCTGATGCGCCGCGGTGTTTCCGAATATATGGTCACCCCCTTCGACCTCTACGACGTCATCCGCGAGATCGGCGAGATCTATCTTTCGCCCGACGTGAAGCCGGTGGGACGGACCATCGCCTTCATCGGCGCCCGCGGCGGCGCCGGTTCGTCGACGATCGCCCACAACGTCGCCTTCGCACTGTCGCGCGGCTTCGACGGCGGCGTCGTGCTGGCCGACCTCGACTTGCCTTTCGGCACCGCCAGCCTCGACTTCAACCAGGAGCCACCACAGACGCTGGCCGACGCTCTCTCGGCCGGCGACCGGGTCGACGACGTCTTCCTCGACCGGCTGCTGTCCAAGTGCGCCGACAATCTCAGCCTGCTCGCCGCCCCAGCGACCCTCGATCGTGCCTTCGATCATGACGAGATGGCCTTCGAGCCAATCATCGACGCCGTCCGCGTCAGCGCGCCGGCCATCATACTCGACCTCCCCCATCTCTGGACGGCCTGGGTCCGCCGGTTGCTCGGTGCCGCCGACGAGGTGGTGATCACCGCCACGCCCGACCTCGCTTCCCTTCGGAACGCCAAGAACCTCATCGACCAGTTGAAGATCGCCCGTCCCAACGACGAGGCGCCGCGCCTCGTGATCAACCAGGTCGGACTGCCGAAGCGTCCTGAGATCAAACCCGCCGACTTCCAGAAGGCCCTGCAGCTCGACCTGGCAGCCGTCATTCCTTTCGACGCCGCCCTGTTCGGCACGGCGACCAACAACGGACAGATGATCGCCGAGCTCAACGCCCGCTCGCCGACCGCTCAGATCTTCGACGCGCTTGCCGCCCGCCTCACCGGCCGCAGCCCCGCCCGCGGTGGCCGCAAGTCGGCCCTCATTCCCCTGCTCGCCCACCTGCCGCGCTTCAAGGCGCGCTGACGGTCAGGACGCGGAGATCTATCGATGTTTGGCAAGCGCGGCACATCAGCTCTGGCACAGGACAAGCCGGCAACGACTCCGGCGGCACGGCCCGCCGAGTCGAAGCTCGCCGCCGCGCCCGCACCGGCCACACCGGCGCGCTCCACACCGGCGCCTGAGGCGCAGGAACGGCGCAAGTCCGACAGCTATTACGACACCAAGTCGTCTATCTTCTCGGCACTCATCGAGACGATCGATCTCAGCCAGCTTGCCAAGCTCGACCTCGAGACGGCGCGCGAGGAGATCCGCGACATCGTCGGCGATATCATCACGCTGAAGGCAGTGGTGATGTCGATCTCCGAGCAGGAAGAGCTGCTCGACGATATCTGCAACGACGTGCTCGGCTACGGCCCGCTCGAGCCTCTGCTCGCCCGGGACGATATCTCCGACATCATGGTCAACGGCGCCGATGCCACCTTCATCGAAGTCGCTGGCAAGATGGTCAAGACCAACGTGCGCTTCCGCGACAACGTGCAGCTGATGAACATCTGCCAGCGCATCGTCAGCCAGATCGGCCGTCGCGTCGACGAGGCCTCGCCCATCTGCGACGCCCGCCTGCCAGACGGCAGCCGCGTCAACGTCATTGCGCCGCCGCTGGCCATCGACGGACCGACGCTGACCATCCGCAAGTTCAGAAAAGACAAGCTGACGCTGCCGCAGCTCGTCAAGTTCGGCTCGATCACCCCCGAGGGTGCCACCATCCTCGAAATCATCGGTCGCTCTCGCTGCAACGTGCTGGTATCCGGCGGTACCGGCTCGGGCAAGACGACGCTGCTCAACTGCCTCACCGCCTACATCGAGCCGACCGAACGCATCATCACCTGCGAGGACGCCGCCGAACTCCAGCTGCAGCAGCCGCATGTCGTCCGCCTCGAGACGCGCCCGCCCAACCTTGAGGGCGAGGGCCAGGTGACCATGCGCGACCTCGTGAAGAACTGCCTGCGCATGCGCCCCGAGCGGATCATCGTCGGCGAAGTGCGCGGCCCCGAGGCCTTTGACTTGCTGCAGGCGATGAATACCGGTCACGATGGCTCGATGGGCACCTTGCACGCCAACTCGCCGCGCGAGGCGATCTCCCGCGTCGAATCGATGATTTCCATGGGCGGCTATACGCTGCCGTCCAAAACGGTGCGCGAGATGATCGTCACCTCGGTCGACGTCATCATCCAGGCGGCACGCCTCAGAGACGGGTCGCGCCGCATCACCCACATCACCGAGGTGGTCGGCATCGAAGGCGAGGTGGTGATCACCCAGGACCTGTTCGTTTATGAAATCACCGGCGAGGAGAGCGACGGCCGGCTGATCGGCCGGCACCGGTCGACCGGCATCGGTCGGCCGAAGTTCTGGGACCGGGCCCGTTACTACGGCGAAGAGCGGCGGCTCGCCGCCGCCCTCGACGCATCCGAAGCGCCGGCACCAGCCGGCGCCTATGCCTGACCGCGCAAGCGGCGACACGGGAGAGGGAGCATGCAGCTGGGCATCGACGTCCGCGTCCTCGCGATGATGGGCCTCGTCGGCTTCTCGATCGCCGCGCTGCTCTATGGCTTCTTCTATGGCCGCATCGAGCGGCAGGCGACGGTTGAGCGTCGGCGGACACTGGCGGCCAACGCGTCTCCCGACATCGAGCGGGTCAAGACGGCGAGCCCGACTGCCCGCCGCCGCAATGTCCAGGAAACGCTCAAGGACCTCGAGATCAAGCAGAAGCACAAGGCATCGAAGTCCACCAATCCGCCGATGCAGCTTCGCCTCGAACAGGCCGGCCTTACGCTTTCAACTGGCCGCTTCTATACCTACAGCGCCCTGACGGGCGTCGTCATCGTGGCGGGCTGCCTCCTCGCCGGCCTGCCGTTCTTCCTGCTGCTCGGTGCCGGCTTTGTCGGCGCCGTCGGTCTGCCACGCTTCGTCGTCAATTTCATCCGCAAGCGTCGCCACGCCGCCTTCATCGACGAGCTCGCCAACGCCGTCGAGGTGATCGTCCGCGGCGTCAAGGCCGGCCTGCCGCTCAATGACTGCCTGCGGATGATCGCCACCGAGGCCAAGGATCCAGTCAAGAGCGAGTTCCGAGCCGTCGTCGAGTCGATGCAGCTCGGCGTGCCGATCGACGAGGCGGTCACCCGCATGTACGAGCGTGTGCCGCTGCCGGAGACCAACTTCTTCGGCATCGTGCTCTCCATCCAGTCGAAGGCCGGCGGCAACCTTTCCGAGGCGCTCGGCAACCTCGCCAAGGTCCTGCGCGAGCGCAAGAAGATGCGTGCCAAGATCCAGGCGATGAGTATGGAGGCGAAGTCTTCGGCCGGCATCATCGGCTCGCTGCCGCTCATCGTCACCACGCTCGTCTACCTGACCAGCCCCGACTACATCATGGTGCTGTTCGTCACGCCGATCGGACAGATCGTCCTCGGCATTTCGGTTCTCTGGATGCTGATCGGTGTCTTCGTCATGAAGCGCATGATCGCCTTCGACTTCTGAGGAGTCGCCCGTGGGCGCGATCGTCGACATCCTGCGCGATCCGGTGGCGTTGATGGCCATTCTGGTGTCTCTGGCCATCTTCGCCACCATCGTCAGCCTGACCCTGCCGCTGCTGTCGGGTGATCGCCTGCCGGCGCGCATGCGGGCGGTGGCCGACGAGCGCGAGAAGATCCGCCAGCGCGAGCGCGCCCGACTCACCGAAGAGGGACGCGGCTCGCTGCGCGGCAAGGAATCCAAGGCCTACATGCGCCGCCTCGTCGAAAAACTGTCGCTGAGAAAGGCGCTGCTTGACGATAAAGGCGAGGAGAAGCTGAAGCAGGCCGGCTTTCGCAGCGAGGCGGCCACCACCACCTTCCTGTTCGCCCGTTTCGTGTTGCCCTTCGCCTTTCTGGCCGTCGCCATCTTCTACATCTTCATCGTGCTGAAGGTCGACCGTCCCCTGCCCTTCAAGGCCGGCATCTGTCTGGTGATCGCCTATGCCGGTTTCTACATGCCGGTGATCGTCGTTTCCAACGCACTGCAGAAGCGCCAGCAGTCAATCAAGCGCGCCTTCCCCGATTCTCTCGATCTCCTGCTCATCTGCGTCGAAAGCGGCATGTCGATCGAGCCTGCCTTCCGCCGTGTGTCCGAGGAAATCGGCAGCCAGTCGCTGGCACTGGCCGAGGAACTCAGCCTGACCACCGCCGAGCTGTCCTACCTATCCGACCGCCGGCAGGCCTACGAGAACCTGGGGAGCCGCACCGGCCTCGACGGCGTCAAGTCCGTCTGCCTCGCGCTCATCCAGTCCGAACGCTATGGCACGCCGCTCGGCCAGACACTGCGCGTGCTCAGCCAGGAAAACCGCGACATGCGCATGAACGAGGCCGAGAAAAAGGCGGCGGCGCTGCCGCCCAAGCTGACCGTGCCGATGATCCTGTTCTTCCTGCCGGTGCTGTTCGCCGTCATCATGGCGCCAGCCATCATCAAGATCATGTCGATGTAGAAAGCCTGCAAATAGAAAACCCCGGCGCGACGGCCGGGGCTTTCTGAAATTGACGATGCCAGAGTGCTTACTTGGTGCCGTACATGCGATCGCCGGCATCGCCGAGGCCGGGCACGATGTAGCCCTTCTCGTTGAGATGGCTGTCGATCGCCGCCGTGAACACCGCCACATCGGGATGCGCCTCGACGAAATGCTTGATACCCTCGGGGGCGGCGAGCAGGCAGACGAAGCGAATGTCGCGGGCGCCGCGCTCCTTCAGCTTGTCGACGGCGGCAATCGACGAGTTGCCGGTGGCCAGCATCGGATCGACAACGATGGTGAGTCGGTCGGAAAGGTCGGCCGGCGCCTTGAAGTAATACTCGACCGGCTGCAACGTCTCGTGGTCGCGGTAGATGCCGATGTGCGACACGCGGGCCGCCGGTACCAGGTCGAGCATGCCTTCGAGAAGACCGTTGCCGGCGCGCAGCACCGAGGCGAACACCAGCTTCTTGCCTTCGAGCGTCGGCGCCATCATCGTCTGGAGCGGCGTCTCGATCTCCACCTCGGTCAGCGCCAGGTCGCGCGTCACCTCGTAGCAGAGCAGCGTCGAGATCTCGCGCAACAGACGCCGGAAGCTCGCCGTCGAGGTTTCCTGCTTGCGCATGATGGTCAGCTTGTGCTGCACCAGCGGATGATCGATGACCTTGACGCTCATGGGCTCCTCGCGGGCTTTGGGTTTTGGCGACCATAGAGACTCGGAGCCGCCTCCGAAACCGGCATTTCCCCCAATCTCCACCGGATTCCGGCGAGAGCACCCGCCAATCAGGTTTTTGCAACCGGATTGAAAAGCGCGGCCCAAGGAAATGAATAGGGAGCATTCGCCGACCAGATGACTCAGTCTGGCCGGCGAGTGTCCTAAAGAAGCCGGGCGAGGAGCCGCGCTTTGGTCTCCTGGTCGCAAAAAGCGTCCTCGATTGCCGTGCGTGTCACGGCGGCAAGTTCGGCGTCGGTCAGGCCGAAGGCGTCGCGCGCCACGCGGTATTCGTGGCCCACCGACGTCCAGAAGAACGGCGGATCGTCGGTGTTGAGCGAGTGACGCACGCCCGCCGCCCTGAGCGCCGGCAGCGGATGGTCGGCATAGCCTGGATAGACGCCAAGCGTGACATTCGATACCGGACAGATCTCGAGGTGGATGCCCTCCTCGGCGATACGGCGGACGAGGTCGGCATTCTCGATGGCCCGGACACCGTGGCCGATGCGCTTTACCGGAAGGGCGTCGAGCGTCGCGGCGACCCCCTCCCAGGAGCACCACTCACCGGCGTGACAGGTGAGGGGCAGGCCGGCCTCGGCGGCGATTTCAAAGGCGGCGCGAAACTCGTGCGGCGCGTGCAGCCGCTCCTCGCCGGCCATGCCGAAGCCGACGACCTCCGGCACGAGATTATTGACAGCCATCCGTGCCGCCTCGACGCCGCGCTCCGGACCATAATGACGCTCGACCAGCGGGATCAGGCGACCGACGATGCCCGTTGCCGCCTCTGCCCGGCGCAGCCCTTCGACGATGCCGTCGAGATAGGCGCGGTAGCTGAGGCCGGAGCGTTCGCCAAAGTCGGGCGACACGAAGAATTCGGTGTAGATCGACCCGGCCGCTGCCGCCTGCCGCTGGTAGACCTCGGCGATCTCGGCAAAATCCTCGGGTGTGCGAAACACCGAAGCGGCAAGATCGTAGGCAACGAGGAAGGCCGAAAAATCCGTCCAGAGATAGCGGCCCTGGTCGTCGAACAGGCGCGACACGTCCACTCCGTAGCGAGCGGCGTTGCGGCGAACCAGTTCCGGCGCGGCGCCGGCCTCAAGATGGACGTGCAGTTCGGCCTTCGGCACCGCAGGCACGGCGGTCGGTTCGGTCATGGGATGTCTTTCAGATCAGGGAGCGGCCGTGCAGGCCCGGAGCAAGGCCGAGCCAGGCGGCAACGGTCTCGGCCATGTCGGCGAAAGTATCGGGCCGCCCGGCCGGACCGGCCGGCACGCGTCGGCCGCCGAACAGAGCCGGGACGCGTTCACGGGTGTGGTCGCTGCCGCGCCAGGTGGGGTCGCAGCCGTGGTCGGCGGTGATCAGCAGCATGTCGCCATCGCCCATCGCCGCCTCCACCTCCGGCAGCCGCCGGTCGAAGGCTTCGAGGCAGGCGGCATAGCCGGCAACATCGCGCCGATGGCCGTATTCGGTGTCGAAATCGACGAGATTGACGAAGACGAGATCGCCGTCGCCGGCCTCGGCCAGCGCCGCGATGCCGAGATCAAGGTTGCCGTCGTTGGACTTGCCCTTGCGGGTAACGGTAATGTTCTGATGGGCGAAGATATCGCCGATCTTGCCGATGCCGTACACCTTGTGGCCCGCCGCCTCGACGCGGGTGAGCAGCGTTGGTTCGGGCGGCGGCACGGCATAGTCGCGCCGATTGGACGTCCGCTTGAAGGTGTCCCTGGTTTCGCCGACGAAGGGTCGGGCGATCACCCGGCCGACACGGTAGGCGTCGACCAGACGGCGGGCGACCTGACAATCGGCGAGCAGCTTGTCGAGACCGAAATGCGTCTCGTGGGCGGCGATCTGCATCACCGAGTCGGCCGAGGTATAGACGATCGGCTTGCCGGTGCGGATATGCTCCTCGCCGAAGCGGGCGATAACCTCGGTGCCGGAGGCGTGGCAGTTGCCGAGAATGCCCGGCACGCCGGTCTCGCGCACGTAGGCCTCGATCAGCTCGGCCGGGAAACTCGGCGGATCCGGCGGGAAATAGCCCCACTCGAACGGCACCGGCACGCCGGCGATCTCCCAGTGGCCGGACGGCGTGTCCTTGCCGCTCGACACCTCGGCGGGAGCGGCATAGCGCCCCTCGGCCGTCGTGCGGGAAAAGCCGGCCGGCTTGTGGCCGGTGGCAAGTTCCGCCGCCAGGCCAAGACCGAGCCGCTCGAGGTTGGGCAGCAAAAGCGGCCCCGACCGCAGGCCCACCCGGTCGCCGCGTCCGGCGGCGCATTCGGCAGCGATATGGCCGAACGTGTCGGCACCTTCGTCACCAAAGCGGGCGGCATCCGGCGCACCGCCTATGCCGAAGCTGTCGAGCACGATGACGATGGCGCGTTTCATGGTTCCTCCCCGACGCCGGACCGGCGCCCTTACTCTGTCCCTGAATCCCGGGGCGTCGCCGTCCGCGACCGCTCCGGGAAAATGCCTCAGCCGCCCACTCGCTCGATCACCGACGGCCCGCGCTCTGGTCGGTCACCCAGTTGGTAAGCGGCAACAAGCGCCGCCGCTGCTGCGTCGGCCGCCGCGTCGCTCGCCGCGTGCACGAAGCCGAGCGGCTGGTCGGGACCAACATTCTCGCCGAGCCCGGCCAGCGCCGAGAAGCCCACCGAGGGATCAATGGCGTCCTGTGGCCGGGTACGGCCGCCGCCGAGCCCGACAACGGCAACGCCGATCGCCCGCGCGTCGATGGCGGCAATGGTGCCGGCCTGGGGCGCGTACACCGGTTTCACCACCGGCGCCTTGACCAGGTAGCGCTCGGCATTCGAAACAAAGTCGGCCGGACCGCCGAGCGCGCTGACCATGCTGCCGAAAATCTCGGCCGCCCGGCCAGAGGTGAAGGCCTCCTCGACGGCCACTCGGGCTTCGGCAAGGTCGGGCCTGAGGCCACCGATCACCAGCATTTCAGCCGACAGCGCCACGGTCACCTCCCACATGCGCGGGTCGATGCGCTTGCCGGTCAGGAAATCGACGGCGAGCTGCACCTCAAGGGCGTTGCCGGCCGCCGTGCCGAGCGGCTCGTTCATGTCGGTGATGAGCCCGATGGTCGGCAGGCCGGCGCCGTTGGCGACGCTGACGAGGCTTTCGGCCAGCGCCCGCGACTCCTCAAGGCTGGCCATGAAGGCACCGGTGCCGGTCTTGACGTCGAGCACCAGGCCATGGAGACCGGCAGCGAGCTTCTTGGACAGGATCGAGGCGGTGATCAGGTCGATGCTCTCCACCGTGCCCGTCACGTCGCGAATGGAATAGACACGCTTGTCGGCCGGCGCCAGATCGGCGGTCTGGCCGATGACGGCGCACCCAACCTCGCGCACCACCTTGCGGAACAGCGCGTTATCCGGCTGTGTCCGGTAGCCCGGCACCGCGTCGAGCTTGTCGAGCGTGCCGCCGGTGTGGCCGAGGCCTCGGCCGGAGATCATCGGCACGAAGCCGCCGCAGGCAGCAATGGCCGGCGCCAGCATCAGCGACACGGTGTCGCCGATGCCACCGGTCGAGTGCTTGTCGAGGGCTGGCCCCGGCAGGTCGGACCAGTCGAGCACGCTGCCCGAGTCGCGCATGGCAAGCGTCAGCGCCACCCGCTCGTCGATGGTCATGCCGCGAAAGAAGGTGGCCATGGCAAAGGCCGCCACCTGCCCCTCGGTGACCGAGCCGGCCGTCAGCCCCTCGACCATGAAGGCGATCTCGTCGCGACTGAGCACGGCACCGTCACGCTTCTTTCGGATGATTTCCTGTGGCAGGAAGCTCATGGACGCGCTCCATAAGCGGCGATCACGCGCGGCAGGATGCGCCGGAGCTTCTCGGCTCCCTTCGGCGCGGCTTCCTTGACCTCTTCGTGGCTGAGTTCCTGGTCGGTCAGGCCGGCAGCCGGATTGGTGACGGTGGAAATGGCGGCCACCTCGAGACCCATGTAGCGGGCGAGGATCACCTCCGGCACCGTCGACATGCCGACGGCGTCACCGCCGAGAATCTTGGCGGCGCGGATCTCGGCCGGCGTCTCGAAGGACGGACCGGTGAACCAGACATAGACACCCGAATGCAACGTGACGCCCTCGGCGGCGGCAGCCTCGCGGAACAGCGACTGCAGACGGACGTCATAGGCCTGCGACATGCCGACGAAGCGCTCATCACCCAGTTCGCCGACCAGCGGATTGGAGCCGGTGAAATTGATGTGATCGGTGATCAGCATCAGTTCGCCCGGGCCGACCTCAAGATGCAAGCCACCGGCCGCGTTGGTCAGGATGACGGCGCGGCAGCCGATCAGCTTCAACACCTCGATCGGTGTCTTCATCACCGCCGCCTCGCCGTGCTCATAATAATGAGCGCGGCCGGACAGCACCGCCACCGGCTGGCCGGCGAGGCGGCCGACGATCAGCTCACCCTTGTGGCTGGAGACGGTGGAAACCGGAAAGCCGGGCAGATCGGCGAAGGAAAAGCGGACAGCGTCCTCGACGCTATCGGCGAACGAGCCGAGCCCGGAGCCGAGCACCATGCCGACGAGCGGCTTCAGGTCGGTCTTGGCGGCGATCATCGCCGCCGCGCGGGCAGCGTTGGAAAGTTCGGACATGTTCGTTCACTCCTCCAGAACGAATCCGGCCGGCAACAGCTCGGCCATGGTAAAGCGCTGGCTGGCACCGTCCGGATCAGCGGCCCAGACCTCGGTGGCCGGCGACGCCGCGAATTCCATGAGGCGCTGGCGGCAGCCACCACAGGGCGTGCAGAAGCGCCCGCCCGGCACGCGCTCGCTGTCGATGCGGCTCGCCACCACCACAGCGCTGACGATGCGCTTGGCGCCACCCATCACCAGTTGACCGATCGCCGTTGTCTCGGCGCACCAGCCCTCGGGATAGGCGGCGTTTTCGACGTTGCAACCGGCGTAGATATTGCCATCGTCGGCGAGCAGGGCAGCGCCGACGGCGTAGTTCGAATAAGGCGCATGCGCCCGGGCACGGGCGGCGCTGGCGGCCGCGAACAGTCGGTCGAAATCGGCCATCTTAGCGCTCCTTGACATAGGGCACACCGCCGGCCTTCGGCGGCCGGGCCACGCCGATGAAGCCGGCGAGCAGCACGCAGGTCAGCACGTAGGGCAGCGCCTGGAAGATCTGCACCGGCACCTCGCCGATGCCCGGCACGCTCTTGCCCTGCATGAAGTTGGCAAAGGCGTCGAGGAAACCGAACAGCAGGCAGGCCAGCATCACCGGCACCGGCCGCCACTTGGCGAAGATCAGCGCGGCGAGCGCGATGTAGCCCTTGCCGGCCGACATGTCCTTGACGAAGCCGGCCGACTGGCCGATGGCGAGATAGGTGCCCGAGCAGCCGCAGAGGATGCCGGCGCAAATCGTCGCCCGGTAGCGCAGCCAGGTGACCGAGATGCCGGCCGTGTCGACGGCGCCCGGATTCTCGCCCACCGCCCTGAGACGCAGGCCGAAGCGGGTGCGGTAGAGCACCCACCAGGAGGCCGGCACGGCGATGAAGGCAAGATAGGTCAGAATGTTGTGGCCGGAAATGACGTTGGCGTAGAAACGGCCGATAAGGCCGGTGTCCCGGAGCTCGGCAGCGTAGGGGAAGACGATTTCGGTAAAGCGCGCCGTGGCGGCGAGCGGCGGCGTGCGACCGCCCTGGCTGAACCACGCCTGTCCCAGCACGGCCGTCAGGCCGGACGCCAGGAAATTGATGGCAACGCCCGACACGATCTGGTTGCCGCGATTGGTGATCGAGGCGAAGCCGTGGATCAACGAGATCAGCACCGACACCGTGATGCCGGAGAGCAGGCCAAGCCAGGGCGAGCCGGTCATGAAGGCGGCGACGGCGGCCGCAAAGGCCGAAAACAGCATCTTGCCTTCGAGGCCGATGTCGAACACACCGGCCCGCTCGGTGAACAGGCCGGCGAGTGCAGTGAAGATCAGCGGGATCGACAGCCGGATGGTCGAGCCGAGGATCGAGATGAGGTCGAGGCTTTCCATGGATCTCCTCCTCAGGCCTTGCCGAACCGCTGCCAAACCCGGACGATGGCCGGGCGGAACAGGTATTCGAGGGCACCGGCGAACAGGATCACCAGACCCTGGATGACAACGATCATGTCGCGGGTAATCTTCGGCATGTCGAAGGACAAGGCGTCACCGCCTTGGTAGAGCACGCCGAACAGGATGGCGGCGAGCACGATGCCGACCGGATGGCTGCGCCCCATCAGCGACACGGCGATACCGACGAAGCCGGCGCCGCCGACGAACTCCACCTGCAGGCGGGCCGAGGCGCCGAGCACCGGGTTGAGCGCCATCATGCCGGCGAGACCACCGGAGATCAGCATGGTGATCACCACCGTCTTCACATAGGGGATGCCGGCGTAGACGGCGGCCGTCGGGCTGGCACCGAGCGTTCGGATTTCGTAGCCGAACTTGGTCCGCCAGATCAGCGCCCAGACCGCGACGCACATGACGAGCGCGATCAGGAACGACACATTGAATGGCGCCGCCCCGATCTTGCCGCCGAACAGCGCGATCAGCCAGTCGAGCTTGGGGAGCTGGCCACCTTCCAGAAAGACGCGGGTTTCCGGCGCCATCTTGCCCGGCACGATCAGCACGTGGACGAGCAGGTAGACCATCAGCGCCGCGCCGATGAAGTTGAACATGATCGTGGTGATGACGATGTGGCTGCCCCGCTTGGCCTGCAGCCAGGCCGGGATCAGCGCCCAGGCGGCGCCGAAGATCGCCGCGCCGACCACGGCAAAGGGCATCGTCACGTACCAGGGCACGTAGTGATCGAGGGCGAGCGAGGCGAGCGCCGCGCCGAGACCGCCGACATAGGCCTGACCCTCCGAGCCGATGTTGAACAGACCGGCATGATAGGCGACGGCGACGGACAAGCCCGTGAAGATGAAGTTGGTGGCATAGTACAGCGTGAAGCCAATGCCCTCGCCGTTGCCGAGCGCCCCCTGCAGCAGCAGCGTCACGGCATCCAGCGGACTTTCGCCGATGAACCAGACGACGGCGCCGGAGATCAGGAAGGCGACCAGAAGGTTGAGGAACGGCATCAGGCCGTAGGTGATCCAGTTGGGAAGCGGTACGGACGCGGTGCTCATCTCGGCCTCACGCGGCAATGCCGGCCATCATCAGGCCGAGGGTCTGTTCGCCGGTGTCCGGCGTCTTCTCGCCGACCACATGGCCGGCGAACATCACGAGAATGCGGTCGGACAGCGAGCGGATCTCGTCGAGTTCCACCGAAACCAGCAGCACCGCCTTGCCGGCGTCGCGCATGGCGATCAGCCGACGGTGGATGAATTCGATGGCCCCGATGTCGACGCCGCGCGTCGGCTGCCCCACCACCAGCAGCGCCGGGTCACGCTCGATTTCGCGAGCGACGACGATCTTCTGCTGGTTGCCGCCGGAGAAGTTGGCGGTCTTCAGCCGGCAGTTGGGCGGCCGGATGTCGTATTTCTCGATCTTGGCCTTGGCATCGTCGCGGCAGGCGTCGAGATCAAGCATCGGGCCCTTTCCGTAACGGTCGTCGCGATGGTAGCCGAGAACGGAATTCTCGCTTTCTTCAAAGTTCAGCACGAGGCCCATGTGGTGCCGATCCTCGGGAATGTGGCCGAGACCGAGCGACCGCAGGTGGGCGGCATCAAAGCCGGTGACCGGCTGGCCATGGATCAGGATCTCGCCCGAGGCCGGCTTGCGGATGCCGGTGATCGCCTCGAGCAGTTCCGACTGGCCGTTGCCGGCGACACCGGCGATGCCCACCACTTCGCCGGCCCTGACGTCGAAGGAGACGTTATCGACCATGGTGACGCCGCGCCCGTCCTTGACGGTGAGATTTCTGACCGACAGCACCACCTCGCTCGGGGCGGCGGGCCCCTTGTCGACGCGCAACAGCACGCGGCGGCCGACCATCAGCTCGGCGAGCTCCTCCACCGTCGTCTCGGTGGTGTGGCGGGTTGCCACCATTTCACCGCGCCGCATCACCGAAACGCTGTCGGTGATCGCCATGATCTCGCGCAGCTTGTGGGTGATCAGGACGATGGTCTTGCCCTGGTCACGCAGCACGCCGAGGATCTTGAACAGGTGATCGGCCTCGGCCGGCGTCAGCACGCCGGTGGGCTCGTCGAGGATCAGGATCTCGGCGCCGCGATAGAGCGCCTTCAGGATTTCGACACGCTGCTGCAGGCCGACCGGCAGTTCCTCGATGATCGCGTCGGGATCGACATCGAGCCCATAATCGGCCTCGAGACGCTTCAGCGCCGACCGTGCCTCGGCGACGCCCCGGCCGAGCAGTGCGCCGCCCTCGACGCCAAGAATCACGTTTTCAAGGACGGAGAAATTCTCGACCAGCATGAAGTGCTGGTGGACCATGCCGATGCCGGCGGAAATGGCCGCCTGGCTGTCATGGATGACGGTGTCCCGGCCGTTGATGCGGATCGACCCGGCGTCGGCATGGTAAAAACCGTAGAGGATCGACATCAACGTCGACTTGCCGGCACCGTTTTCGCCGACGATGCCGTGGATCGAACCCTTGGCGACGGTGAGGTTGATGGTCTTGTTGGCGTGGACGGCGCCAAACTTCTTGTCGATGCCGATCAATTCGATGGCGGGAACTGCGGTCGGGGATGGGCTCACGGCTTGACGGCTCCGGATACGAAAAAGGCGCAAGGCACGCCCCGAAACAGGTCATGCCTTGCGCCCTCATGACTACGAGATCACTTCGGGCAAGCGTTGTCCGACATGTAGTCGTGCACCTTGATCGCGCCGGAGACGATATCGGCCTTGGCCTTCTCGACCGCCGCCAGAATCTCGGGTGTGATCAGAGGCTTGTTGTTATCGTCATAAGCCCAGGAGACGCCGTCTTCCTTGATGCCGAGAGCCTGCACGCCGGCCGTGAACTTGTCGGCCTTGGTGTCGGTGAAGGCGTTGTAGACGGCAAGGTCGACGCGCTTGACCATCGAGGTCAGCACCGAACCCGGATGCAGGTAGTTCTGGTTGCTGTCGACGCCGATCGAGAACTTGCCCTGGTCGGCTGCCGTCTGCAACACACCGATGCCGCTCGCGCCGGCCGCCGCGTAAATGACGTCGACGCCCTGGTCGATCTGGCCCTTGGTGAGTTCGCCGGCACGCACCGGATCGCTCCAGGCGGCGCCGGTGGTGCCAACGTAGTTCTGGAGCACGTCGTTGCCGGCCTTGGCCGACCGGGCGCCCTGATCGTAGCCGCACTCAAACTTGCGGATCAGCGGAATGTCCATGCCGCCGACGAAGCCGACCTTGCCGGTCTTCGAGAACAGGCCAGCGACGGTGCCGACGAGGTAGGAACCTTCCTCCTCCTTGTAGACCACCGAGCGAACGTTCGGCTTGTCGACGACGGCGTCGACGATGATGAACTTGGTGTCGGGGAACTCGGTTGCCACCTTCTCGATGGCCGAGGTCCAGGCAAAGGAAACGGCCACCACCGGGTTGAAGCCCTTGGAGGCGAAGTTGCGGATCGCCTGCTCGCCCTGGGTATCGCCAGTCGGCTCGAAGTCGCGATATTCGATGCCGGTCTCGGCCTTGAATTTCTCGGCGCCGCCATAGGCCGCCTCGTTGAAGGACTTGTCGAACTTGCCACCGGTGCCATAGACGAGCGCCGGCTTGACGTCCGCCGCCATAGCCGTGCTCGCCAGCATGGCTGCGACAAAGGTAGCGCCGATCAGTTTGTTGATCATCGTGTTCCTCACCCCTTTTGGAAGGAGCCCCCGTTCGGGCCTTGTCGGCGGAGGAAATCCGAAACGCCCCTCCCCCGAGTGGCGCATACCTAAGCATGCTTTCTGGCGGTTTGCATCGTCTTTCTTCGGTTTTTGACCAAATGGACAATATTGATGCACAACGCTTTAGGCACAGGCAGACGCTGCCGGATAACGCGTCAGCAACGGCGGATTCGCGCCTCCAGGGCACCTCGGCAGACCACCGAGTACCACCGCCGCCAGCCGTTCATCTCTCCCATTTTACGTGTTTGCCCTTAGAACGATGAGGGTGTCTCTCGCCTTGCGGCCACGACGGTCGAAATTTGACAGGGGCAAGGAGCAAAACCGATACCGTTTCAGGGGGAAAGGCGCTAAGAGCGTGCCCAACGAGTCCCCTGCCGCATCCGAAGGACACGATGACCGCGCCCACCGCATCTGCCATCGCCCCGGCAATCGCCCTTGTCGCCCACGACGCCAGGAAGGACGACATGGTCGCCTTCGTCCGCGCCCATGAACCGTGGCTCTCCGCCGTCCGCCTGTTCGCCACTGGCACCACCGGCAGTCGCATCATGGAAGCCTGCCCGGCTCTCGATGTCACCCGCCTGAAGAGTGGTCCGCTCGGCGGCGATCAGCAGATCGGCGCCATGATCGCCGAGGGCAAGCTCGGCGGCCTCATCTTCTTCATCGATCCGCTGTCGCCGATGCCGCACGACGTCGACGTCATGGCCCTCACCCGCCTGTCGGTGGTCTACGACATTCCGATGGCCCTCAACCGCGCGACGGCGGAGCTGTTGATCCGCGCCGACGGTTTCGCCCGCCCTGCTCCCATTTCCTCCGACTGAGCGAAGATCACGATGTCCCAGAGCGCGTCCAACGTCGTCACCTTTCCGGTCCTGTTCGCCGACATCGGCGGCACCAACGCCCGCTTCGCCCTGCTTCTCGACGCCCACGGCGACATTCGCCATTTCGATACCGTCGAGACACGGCTGTTCCCGACCGTCGAGGACGCCATCCAGGGCGCCGTGATCGATGTCGGCGCACCCGTCCCGAAGTCGCTGGTGTTCGCGCTGGCCGGTCCGATCGGCGAAGAAAGCACCCAGCTCACCAACTGCCCCTGGGTGGTCACCCCGAAGCGCCTCGTCGAACGCTTCCGGCTCGATCACGTCATCCTGTTCAACGACTTCGAGGCGCTCGGCCTCTGCCTGCCCGGCCTCAAGCCGAAGGATCTTGTCGCCGTCGGCAGCGCCCTGCCGCCGGAACGCGGCACCAAGGTGGTGATCGGCCCCGGCACCGGCCTCGGAGCCGCCGGCCTTGTCGACGCCGCCGGCCTGTGGGTACCGGTGCCCGGCGAGGGCGGCCATATCGACCTCGCGCCTGTGACGGCCCGCGACTACGACATCTGGCCGCATATCGAGCGGGCCGGCGGTCGGGTCACCGGTGAGACCATCATTTGCGGCTCCGGCCTCCTGCGCCTTTATCGGGCGATCGCCGCAGCCGGCAACACCCTGCCCGCCTGCGACACGCCGGCCGCCGTCACCGCCGCCGCCGAAGCGGGCGATCCGCGTGCCGTCGAGACTGTTGCCCTGTTCGCCGAGCATCTGGGCCGCATCGCCGGCAACCTTGCCCTGACCTTCCTCTCCCATGGCGGCGTCTATCTGGCCGGCGGCATCGCGCCGCGCATCGTCAAGGTGCTGCAGCAGGGCGGTTTCCGTGCCGCCTTCGAGGATAAGTATCCCCACCAGGGCCTGATGGCCGGCCTGCCGACGGCGATCATCGTCCACGACCGTCCCGCCCTCGCCGGCCTCGTCGACTTTGCCCGCCGTCCCGACACGTTCGGCCTGCGTCTCGACGGACGGCACTGGCGCGGCTGAGCAGCGACGCTTTCGCCGATCGGACGGGTATCCCACGGTCAGGGAATGCAGCGGCCATCCCGGCCCGGCCGGCACGCATTGAGCGGCGCGCTCGTCGGCACCGGGACACTGGCCGCCCGGCCGAGCGCCCCGAGATCGAGCGGCCCACCAGGAAAAACCGATGGCCGGGCGACCGCCCGCTCCCGTCGTGGCGTGATCGTCTGGACGGGCGGGCGGGCCATCGGCACCGGTGGCACGACGGTGGGCATCACCACGGTGGGCATCACGACGGCCGGTGGCACGACGGCCGGTGGCACGACAGCGGGTGGCACGACAGCGGGTGGCACGGCGGCGGGTAGCACGACAGCGGGTGGCGCGACGGCGGGTGGATCTGCCGGCTTTGGCCTGTCGGCCAGCCCGTCGATCATTGATGTCATCGCATCCGGCCCGACAGCATCAAGCTTCGGCGCCACTCCCCCACCGAGAAAGCGCGAGAAGCCGCCCCCCATGACCGCAAGGCGCGCGTAGCCCGCGACGGGGTCGCTCACCAGTCCGGGAAAGTCGGGGTAGAGGCGTGGTGCGGAAAGCGGTCCGGTGATGGCCACCGGCACTTCAAAAGCCGGATAGTCCTTCAGCTTGGGCTCAAGCCGCACATCGAGACGACCATCGACAAGGCCGAGACTGCCCGAACCCGACAGTTTGAGCCCGCCGGCTGCAAAGGCGATGTCATGGCCGGTCGCCAGGCCTTTTGCGAGCGTCAGGCGTCCAGATAGCTTTTCAAAGCCGAAGCGCCCCGAGTCCGATCCAAAGCCAGTCTGCACGGAGCGGGCCAGGCGGCCGAACAGGGCCACCGGATCAAGGTCATAGAGAATGCCATGCGACAGAGAAAAACCGGCGGTGCCGCTGACCGATGTCATAAGGTCGGCGCGGGCCACTCCCTTGGCTGCAACATCCGCCGAAAGGTTGAGTTCGCCGTCGGCGGCGGCACCGATGAGCGGCGCGAGACTGGCAAGGCGTGCGCCCTCCAGCTTGCCCTTGAGGGCGAAAGCCGGCTGGTCACCCGCGGTGATATTCAGTGTCGCCGAGCCGCTGCCACCACCGAGCGACAATTGGGAGAGCCCAATCTCGGCGCCCTTGCTGCCGAGCCGGAGATCGACCGGGCCACCGGCCGCCGCCACCGGCCCGGCGGCGATGCGGCCGGCCGCGATGTGAAAATCGGCGTCGAGAGCGCCCAGGGCGTCCCGGGCAGTCCCCGACAGCGCATCGGCCAGAACGGCGGACAACGCTGCGACGTCGACCGTGTCGCCACTCAGGCGACCGGTGAGCCGGCCACGCTTGCCGGAGGTCGACAGATCGAGCAGACCGCCAAAGGCGCCGTCGCCGATCATCAATCGCACGTTGGACAGCGTCAGGCGGCCGGGGCCGGCCTCGAGCCGACCATCCAGCGAAGCGCTTTCCGGCAAGCCGGCCATCCCCGCGAGCGCCGGCAGCCGGCCGCTGGTCAGCGCCAGACTGCCGCTCGCCGAGACCATGCCCGGATCGACGCCGCCGTCGAAACCGACGGAAAACGCCGGTCCCTCGATCTGAACCACCACTGGCGCGGCGCCACCGTCAATCAGCCGGCGCGGCGTCGCCGATGCCTCAAGCGTGACGCCGCCCGATTCTGCAGTCGCCTGCCCGACGAGCCTAGCCGGCTTGTCGAGACCAGTGACCAACAGATCGGCGGAGAGATCACGCAACGACGGGACCGCGAATCCACCGGCCAGCGGCAGGCTGGCAAGGCGGCCGTCGCGAAATTTGCCAGCACCATCGACGGCGAGCGTTGCCGTCAGTTCGTCGATCGACCGGCCGCGCGCCGACAGACGGAAATCGGCGCTGAGGCGGCCGGCAAGCGGTGAGGAAAGGCCGACCAGCGCCGCGACATCGCCGACTGCCACATTCTTTGCGGCGACGGAGGCGCCGAGCCGTCGACCACCGCCGTCGGGGATCAGATCGAGCCGGCCCGACAGCGTCCCGTCGTCCATCGCTCCGTCGAACAGCGCGCCGAAGCGGCCGTCGCGGTCAACAGCGGTAAAGTGGACATTCTGGATGCCGCCGGCCGGAAAGGTCAGCTGGGCGAGCTTCAGATCGATACCAACGTCGAAGGGCGAGGCGGCGGCGATCGGGTCGAGGCCGAGATGAGCGACGAGTCCGGCGAGCGTCGCCAGCGAATCGACCGGCAACCGCTCGAAATCGGCATGGAGGTCGACGGAGGCGCGCGGCGTGCTGAAATCGAATGCGGCGGACAGCCGGCCGCTGCCGCCAAAGGCGGCGGCCGACGCGTCAACCATTTCGGCCCGGCCGGACGACAACGTGACGGCACCGTCGAGCTCAAGGGATCCACGACCGTCGGCGAAGGGGCCACCGAGGGCAGCGACGTTCGGCACCATCAGATCGAGGCGGCCGGCAAAGGCGCCACCGGCAAGGCCGCCGTCGAGGCCGAGGCTCGCCGCGGGCGCAGCGACCCGAACCCGGGCGGCACCGGCCGGTCCAGCCTCCACCGTCAGCGATAGCGGCTCGCCGTGAACCGTCGCCTTGACGGTGAGGCGATCACCGTCACCGGTGCGGAGGGCCGACGCCGTCAGCCCCTCGAAGCGGGCTTGCGTGCCGCCGGCCGAAAGAGCGAGCCCGCCGTCCGTCGCCAGAAAATTCCAGGTGGCCGCCCAGCCGGCCAGGTCGACCAGCCCGCCGATCACCTTTGCCGGGCGGAGATCGCCATCGTCGAGGGTAAGGCGAAGCTCGGGCCGCTCGACCTCCACGCCACCAAGTTCAGCCGAGCCGGACAGCAGGGGGAGCGGGCGAAGGACAAGCACGAGCCGCTCGGCATGCACCTCACCGAGGCCATCGGGCAGTTCGATGGCGATATCGGCGGCCACGACGCGCGGCGTCGGCAGCAGCTCGATATCGGCGCCGCCAATCTTCACCACCGTGCCGGTTTCGGCCTCGAAAGCGGCAACGGCCGGCGCGACGAACTTGTCGAGCGGGAACAGCGGCGCCATCGCCAGGCGTACCGCCAGGACGACCAGCACCAGCCCCGACAAGGCCGTAATGACGCGAACCATGCCTCCCCTGCCCCCCGCCGCCGCTTCCCCTCCGAGAACCGGCGCAAGTTTATATAATACCAGTCCTTTCGGTCTTTGGCACCTTCCTCCGGCTATCCGATGGGAGAAGCCTCCCGCCACATTGCGGGAGCAACACGCGCAGCGCAAAAGACTTGGCTGCGGTGCACCATTGCCCCTATGCTGGCGGTGCCGCGAAAGAGCGCGGCGACACGGCGAAAGGCTCTCCATGTCCAAGGTGAGGCAGGGCACCGTCATTCGAAAATATGCCAACCGGCGGCTCTACGACACCGGTACCTCCAGCTATGTCACGCTGCAGGACCTCGCCGGCATGGTGCGTGCCAACGTCGACTTCGTGGTGATCGACGCCAAAAGCGACGACGACATCACCCACGAGGTGCTGACCCAGATCATTCTCGAGGAGGAAACGCGCGGGCCGCATCTCCTGCCCGTCAATTTCCTGCGTCAGCTGATCCGCTTCTATGGCGACGAGCTACAGGCGATGGTGCCGGCTTTTCTCGAGTATTCGATCGGCCAGTTCGCACGCGAGCAAGGCAAGATGCGCGGCATCGCCGGGGAAGCGCTCGGCGTCCCGGCCCTCAGCGAGAAGCTCGGCGAGCAGGTCCGCCTCAACGCCGAATCCTTCGAACGGGCGGTACGCGCCGCCCTGCCGGGCGATGCCCCGGAGGAAACCATAGCCACCGCCGAAAGCCGCGCATCCGACATCAACGCCCTGCGTGACGAGCTCGATGCCATGCGACGACGGCTCGACCGGCTGGCGCCGGAGACCGAATAAACACGGAGAAAAGGTGCGATCAGGCCGGCGCAACGGCGAGCGGTCCGTGGAGCCAGCTGTCGTCGTCGAGGCCATCGAGCACCGTCACGCCCGGTACCGCCCGCAAACGCGGCTCGCCGATCAACCGTCCCTGGAAGGCCGAGATGCCGAGCTCGGCGAGCAGATCCGCCGACGCCTCGTCCTGCACGAACTCGGCGACGGTGCGGATGCCGAAGTGGCTGGCGAGCGTGGTCAGCGCCCTGACGAACACCACGGCGTCGGCGTCGCGGCCGATGTCGCGGATGAAGGCCCCGTCGATCTTCAGCCAGTCCGGCTTGATGTCGCGCAGCATCCTGAGCGAGGTGTGGCCGGAGCCGAAGTCGTCAATGGCGATGCGGCAACCGATATCGCGCACCGTGGAGACCATGTGCCGGAGGTCGTCCATGCGCGACAGCGCCGCCGTTTCGGTGATCTCGATGGTCAGCCGGCGGAGCGCGTCGCTATCGCGGCGGGCACCGGCCACCAGCATGCTGAGCCACGCCGGGTCGGCCAGCGTGTCCGGCGACACGTTGACCGACAACCTGAGCGACGGCGAGGCATAGAGATCGGCGATCACCAGTGTCAGGGCCCGCATGTCGAGCCGCCGGATGAAGCCGAGCTTCTCCGCCGCCTCCACATAGGGACCACCGGAGACGATCTCCCCCGACGGCAGTGCCAGCCGGCTGAGCGCCTCATAGGAAATCACGGCACGATCACCCGCCCGGGCGATCGGCTGATAGGCCAACACGAATCGCTCCTCGGCAAGGCCGCGCTGGATCGTTTCGGCGATTTCGACGTTGCGGCGGCGAAGGGCGTCGCGAGCGGCCGAGGGTTCGTAGAGGGTGACATGGCGGTCGATGTCGCGCCGGGCGTCACCAAGTGCCTCCTCGGCGCGGTTGGCGGCCATGGCGCCGGACAGCGCATGCTGCGGCAACATCACCGCGCCAATGGCGATGTCGGCGCGCACGGCGGTGCCATCGCAATCGATCGCCTCACCGCGCACCGCGTCGCGGAAGCGTTCGGCGGCGATGATCAGGGCATTCTCGTCGCAGTCGTTGAGGACAGCGCCGAACTTGTGGCCGGAAAACGAGCCGAACACGTCTCCCTGCCGCATCCGCTGCAGAATGCGCTCCCCGGCAGCATCGATCACCTGGTCACCGGCCTCGTAGCCGAAATTGGCGTTGATCCGGCCGATGTCGAGCACGGCGATGATCAGGAATACCGCAGAGCCGCCCTCAGCCTCGAGCAACTTCAGCCGATCGTCGAGGCTCTGGAGCAACTCGTCACGGTCGAGCCGACGGTCCGGCCCATACAGCCGGATCGGCGTCGCCGTCTCGGCGCCTTGCGGCAGCACGCGCACCGTGCCGCGCGCGCCGAGCGCCGGCTGGCCAGCCGGTCCGATCCAACTGCCGCTCTCCTCGACGCGCACGCCCTGTAGCTTGCCGCCGCGCGGCATCAGGTCATAGACGAGGCGATAGTCGGGACTGATGCGGTCGGCGGAGAGCACGCCCGGCGGTGTCGCACCAAGCCGCACCGTCTCCGCCTGTGGCCCGATCAGGCGATGGAGCGCCCGGCCGGACAGCGGCACCTCGTAAGCCGGAAGATCGAAGACCTCACCGGCATTCGGCGACCAGCGCAGACGGTCCCCGGCATAGTCGTGCTCGTAGGCGGCGACGCCCGCCGCCGCCATCGCGGCGCCGATGGCGCTACCGGCCAACCCGTGCCCGTCCGAAGAAACGAGATCGTCATCCATCTGCCGCCGCCCTCGTCGTTTTGGAACACCTACCGCAATGCCCACACCACGGGAACCGGGTTTTTGATCCGCTCGCCGTCGGCAGTTGTGAATGCTCTTGCCTCCCCACCGAATTTCCATCCGGCGGTCTTGCGGTTTAACCTTTTCTTAACCATTCTCAAGATCTGGCGCGTTGGTTGCACCGTTTCCTTTGCGTCGGCTCACCCCGTGCCGAAATGGCACAGCCCCCTCTGAAAGGCCCGCGACAATGATCGGTTCGGTCGGTTCCATCAGCGGAAGCATCGGCAGCCAGAGCCTGGAAAGGGCGGTCCGCCGCGCCTCCGGCCATTATGTCGAAGCCATCGAGGGTGCGTCCACCAGCGGCGACCGGCCACCAAGGCTGGCGATCGCCGACCTTCGCGCCGAGCAGCGGAGCGAAACGTTCCGCCGTCATGCGGCGGTGCCGGCGGGTGAGTCCGCCTCGGCACCCTTTGTCGCCCAGCTCGCCGCCCTCGGCCTCGGCGACGCCGGAACCGGCGAGCGCCGCGTTCGTCGCGATCCGTCTCTGATCGTCGCCCGCGCCGACGCGCTTTATCGCGACGGCTATCGCCGCGTCACCGATCTCGAGCCAGGCTTCTTCGGCGCCGCCGAATACTGAGCACCGTGCGCGAACATGCGCGCAGCGACATCCGCAGAAACGACGCGATAACGAAAATCAAGCTGCGTTGCGTTCGTCACAACGCAAGCTGCTCTCGTCTGCTCGTTCCCGAACACAAAAAGGCCGGCGCGAAGCACCGGCTCTTTTCAAGTCGATCCTGGCCGTCAGCGACGGCCAAGCAGGTCTCTCATCAGGCTTCCTTCGGCGCCAGGATCTGGCGGCCGCGGTACATGCCGGTCTTGAGATCGACGTGGTGGGGACGACGCAGCTCGCCCGAGGTCTTGTCTTCGACGTAGGTCGGCTGCTTCAGGGCATCGTGGGACCGACGCATGCCCCGCTTGGACGGCGAGGTCTTTCGCTTGGGAACTGCCATTGTCTTCTACTCCATCGCCCGCTCGGAAGGGCGAACCGCAACGATCCACCGTTCGGGCGCGCGGGCGCTCGTTCCTAAAGATGCGGCCTTATACAGACTGATGGGCCACTTTGCCAGTGCCTGCCGGAAAAAAGTGAGTCTCTCCGTCGCAATCCCGATGGCAAGCCGACGACAGCGACGATCCGGTGCTTACGGTTTCAGGCACTCGACATAGGCGCCCGACTGGCCGACGCGGCGCTCGATGATCCGCGACAGCGTTTTCTGCGCCCGGCTCGGCTTCAAGGGGTTGCGGAGATCGGGATTGGGCAGGGCGGCGGCGATCAGCGCCGCTTCGCGCCGGCTCAGCTTCGACGCCGGCTTCTTGTAGTAATGTTGCGCCGCCGCCTCGACGCCGTAGATGTTAGGACCGAGCTCGGCGATATTGAGATAGATTTCCAGCGTCCGCCGCTTCGACCAGACGAGATCGGCGTAGATGGCGAGCGGGATTTCGAGCCCTTTGCGGACATAGGAGCGCGACGGCCACAGGAAGACGTTCTTCACCGTCTGCATGGTGATGGTGCTCGCCCCGCGGTTGGGGCCGCCATTGCGGCTCAACACCGAGCGCAGCTGCCCCCAGTCGACACCATCGTGGAAACAGAACTGACCGTCCTCGCTCATCACGACCGCCTGTTTCATGCTCGGCGCGATGTCATCGATATCGACCCAGGTGCGGCTGTAGCCTTGGAAGGTCAGGAGATCCCAGATCATCAGCGTCGATACCGGCCGGACGAACAGATAGAGCGGCGCCAGCACGAAGGGCAGCACGACCACCACCGCGGCGGCGATCGACAGCCGTTTGAGCCAGATCCGCCTACCAGCCCGCCTCACAGCCACCGTCTCCCCGTCGTCCGTTACCGGCGCGCCTTCGGCCATTGCCTCGCTGAAATCGCTCATACCCACCCGCCTGTCCGTTTCCTCATAAACCAACGATGACGGCCGGCAAACAAGGGAAAAGACGACATTCGGCGACGGTCGACACCGGTTTCAACCCGCCCAAGGCATCGGCTGACCGGTGACAGAGAGCCAAAGAGCTGCCTATTTCAGCAAATGCTCGCAAATTACACAGTAATGCCCTAAATTTAGCATGGCGCGAATTGAGGCAGCATGAGACTTTATACCTGTGAGCGCTGCTTGTCGGTCTTCCGTCTGGATCTTCCTCCTGATCCACCGTGGCTCTCCAGCTTTCCTCCCAGAACTCAGGCCGGTAACCCCGGCCTGTTTTTTTGCTCGGTCCTCCGCTGTGCCCATCACGGGCGGTTGTCGGCAGCGCATGGAAAAGGCCGGAGATTGCTCCCCGGCCCTTCCGCCCCCCGCCACTGTTTGTCTGTCAGTCGTCGCCCATGGCGACCAGCGTCGCATTGCCGCCGGCCGCCGCCGTATTAACGGACACCACCTGTTCCAGTGCAAAGCGCATCAGATAGTTCGGCCCGCCGGCCTTGGGGCCAGTGCCCGACAACCCCGAGCCGCCGAACGGCTGCGAGCCGACCACCGCGCCGATCATGTTGCGGTTGACGTAGACATTGCCGACCGGCAGCCGATCGACGATGCGCTTCACCGTCGTCTCGATGCGCGAGTGGATGCCGAGCGTCAGGCCGTAGCCGCTGGCCGCGATGTCGTCGAGCAGACGGTCGAGGTCCTTCGCCTTGTAGCGGACGATGTGCAGCACCGGACCGAACACCTCCCGATCGAGCGCCGTCGCGTCAGGCAGCGCGATGATGACAGGCGCGAAATAGGTGCCATCGGCAAGTGATCCATCCGGCGTCTTGCCGGACAACAGCACGCCACCCTTGCCCTGCCAGGTGGCGACGTGAACGGCGAGCTTCTCGGCCTGCTCGCGATCGATGATCGGACCGACGTCGGTATCCGGCCGGCGCGGATCGCCGACCCTGAGCTCGGCCGCCGCCCCCTTGACGAGATCGATCATGTGGTCAGCGACGTCTTCCTGCACGAACAGCAGCCGCAGCGCCGAGCAGCGCTGGCCGGCCGAGCGGAAGGCCGAGGTGACGACGTCGTCGGTCACCTGCTCGCCAAGCGCCGTGGCGTCGACGATCATGGCGTTGAGGCCGCCGGTCTCGGCGATCAGCGGCACGATTGGCCCACGCTTGGCAGCGAGCGCCCGGTTGATGGCAAAGGCGGTGTCGGTCGAACCGGTGAAGGCGACGCCGGCAATGCGCGGATCGGCGGTGAGCGCCGCGCCGGCCACGCCATCGCCGACAAGGAGGACGAGCGCCGACGCTGGCACGCCGGCCTCGTGCAGAAGGCGCACCGCCATGGCGCCGGTGAGCGGCGTCTGTTCGGCCGGCTTGGCCACCACCGTGTTGCCGGCGGCGAGCGCCGCCGCCGTCTGTCCCATGAAGATGGCCAGCGGGAAGTTCCACGGGGCAATGGCCGCGAAGACGCCACGGCCGCGATAGCTGAGCCGATTTTCCTCACCGGTCGGGCCGGGCATGGCGACGGGCGCCTCAAAAAGACGTCGCGCCTCGGCGGCGTAATAGCGGCAGAAGTCGACCGCCTCCCGCACCTCGGCGATACCATCGGCCAGCGTCTTGCCCGCCTCGAGCGCCAGCACGGCGAGAAACTGCGGCAGCCGGTCTTCAAGAAGGTCGGCCGTCGTCTCGAGCGCGGCGGCGCGCGTCGCAGCCGGCGTCATCGACCACGAGCGGAAGCCGGCGGCGGCGGCGGCGACCGCCGTCTCAACGGTCTTCGTGTCGGCGTCGATCGCCTTGCCAATTTCGGTCTTGCCGTCGACCGGCGACAGCAGGAGGCGCGATACACCCGCCGCGTCCGCGCCGTCGATGATCGAAGAAGCAGTCCCGAAATCGCTGCCGGCCGCCGCGATGGCGGCGAGCAGCGGCTGCAGCGCCTGTTCGTCGGCAAGCTCCAGCCCACGCGAATTGCGGCGGGCACCAAACAGGTCGGCAGGCAATGGAATGCGGGCATGACGGGCGCGGTCACCGCCATCCAGCACGTCGGCGGGACGCTTGAGCAAGGTCGAGATCTCCACTTTGGCATCGCCGACGGCGGCGACGAAAGACGAATTGGCGCCATTTTCCAACAGGCGCCGGACGAGATAGGCGAGAAGATCCTTGTGGCCGCCAACCGGCGCGTAGATCCGGCAGGGCTGGCCGTCCTTCTCGGTGATCTCGCGATAGAGCGTGTCGCCCATGCCGTGCAGCCGCTGGAACTCGAAATGCCGGTCGGTGCCGGCGATCGCCGACACCTCGGCCACCGTCAGCGCGTTATGCGTCGCGAACTGCGGATAGAGGCGCGGCCGAGCGCGCAGCAGCTTTTCGGCGCAGACGAGATAGGAAAGGTCGGTCGACGCCTTGCGAGTGAACAGCGGATAGTCGGCAACACCCCGCTCCTGCCCGCGCTTCATCTCGGTGTCCCAGTAGGCGCCTTTGACGAGGCGGACCATGAAGCGACGATTCAGGCTCTCGGCAAGATCGATCATGTAGTCGATCACCGCCGGCGCCCGCTTCTGGTAGGCCTGCACGGCAAGGCCGAAGCCGTCCCAGCCGGCAAGCGACGAATCGGCCGCGACGGCGGCGATCACGTCGAGAGACAGCTTCAGCCGGTCGGCCTCCTCGGCGTCGACCGTCAGATTGAGGTCGTACGCCCTGGCCGCCCGCGACAGCTCGATGAGCCTCGGCACGAGTTCGGCCATCACGCGCTCGGCGTTCAGCGCCTCGTAGCGCGGGTGCAGCGCCGACAGCTTGACCGAGATGCCCGGCCGGGCCGGCAGTGCCTCTGAACCGGCCGACCGGCCGATTGCCTCGATCGCCTTGGCATAATCGGCGAAGTAACGTGCGGCATCGGCGGCGGTGCGAGCCCCCTCGCCCAGCATGTCGTAGGAGTGGCGGTAGCCCTTGCTGGCAAGACCGCGAGCCCGGGACAGCGCCGCGTCGATCGAGGTGCCCAGCACGAACTGGTGGCCCATGATCTTCATCGCCTGCCGCGTGGCGGCGCGCACCGGCGGCATGCCCAGGCGCTTGACGAGGCCAGTGATGACGTTCTCCGGCGTCTCGCCCGGTTGCAGTACGGCCGTGGTCATGCCGAGCGCCCAGCCGGAGGCGGCCACCAGCCAGGGATCCTCGCCCTTGCCGTGGAAGCCGAAGGCAGCCGAGGCCAGCTTGTCCTCGATCAACCGGTCGGCAGTGGCACCGTCGGGCACACGCAGTAGCGCCTCCGCCATCACCATGATGGCAAGACCCTCGCGCGTCGTCAGCGAATAGGCTTTCAGGAAATCCTCGACGCCGCCGATCGCCGACTTGCCATCGCGAATGGCGGCGATGAGGCGGCTGGCATGCGCATCGACGCGAGCCCGCGCCTCGGCGTCGTCAGGTCGCGCCGCCAGGAGGCGCCGAACCACGACCGTTTCGTCCTCCGCGTAAGGCGACGAGAAACACGGAGCCCGGACGGGCTCGGTAAGACGTGCAGACATCTGATCTCCGGAAGGTTGTCGCCTTCAATGGGCGGCTTTTGCTTATAAGTCCCAGGATAGCAGCAGGCTTTCGGTGACACTCTCCTTATTGAGGTATAGAATCGGGACTATTCTCGGAATGAACCGTTTGTTTCCGCGATTCTTCCGGAACTGTCTGTCTTGGAGGGCCCTGTGATGGTGGCTACAGCAGGAGGTGACCGTTCTCATCTGAGCAAGGACATCCCCGGTCTCGACCGAGTCGATCGGCGGATTCTCGCCGCGCTCCAGGAAGACGGCCGGATCACCAATCTGGAACTCGCCGAGAAGATCGGCATGTCTGCAACGGCCACCGCCGAACGCGTCAAACGACTATCGCGTGACGGTTTCATCATCGGCTATACGGCACGCCTTGATCCCCTGCATTTGCAGCGCGGCCTGCTGGTCTTCGTCGAGATCAAGCTCGATCGCATGAATCCCGAGGTGTTCACCACCTTCGCCGCCGCGGTGAAGAAGGCGCCTGAGGTCCTCGAATGCCATCTGATTGCCGGCGGGTTCGACTATCTGGTCAAGGCGCGCGTCCGCGACATGGAAGCCTATCGCGGGTTCCTGTCCGAAGTGCTGATGACACTGCCGGGCGTGCGCGAGACACACACCTATCCAGTGATGGAAGAGGTGAAGAACACCACCGTGCTCCCGGTGTGAGGCACGTTCCCCGCCTTGACCCGGGCGTCGGGCCGGCGTTACCACAGCGGCCGTTCAATTGCCGACCGGAGCGCCGATGACCGCCGCCTTCGAAGCCGCCCTCGCCGATTTTGCCCGCGCGCTTGAAGCCGGCCTCGCGGCGCGTCTCGACGCCGTTCCCCGGCCCGGCGAGATCGTCCGCCCGGCGCGGCTTGTCGCCGCCATGCGGCACGCCGTGCTGGCCGGCGGCAAACGCCTCAGGCCGTTCCTGCTCACGGAGGTCGCCCGCCTCCTCGATCCCGGCCTGACGATCGATGCGCTGATGCCGGCGGCAGCGGCCATCGAGTGCCTGCACTGCTATTCGCTGGTCCACGACGACCTGCCGGCCATGGACGACGACGCGCTGCGACGCGGCCGGCCGACCGTCCACATCGCCTATGACGAGGCGACGGCCATCCTGGCCGGCGACGGCCTGTTGACGCTCGCCTTCGACCTTCTCGCCGATCCGGCCTGCCACGCCGATCCGGCCGTGCGGGCGGCGCTGGTGCTCGACCTCGCCCGCGCCGGCGGCCTCGGCGGCATGGTCGGCGGTCAGATGCTCGACCTGGCGGCGGAAGGACGTTTCGGCGACGACGCGGCGCCCGGCGAGGCCGGCATCCGCGAATTGCAGGCGATGAAGACCGGCGCGCTGATCCGTGCCGCGACCGTCATGGGTGGCCGGCTCGGCGGCGCCAGCGCGGCGGAGAGTGTCCGCTTCGGCCGGTTTGGCGACATCCTCGGCCTCGCCTTCCAGCTCGCCGACGACCTGCTCGACGTCACCGCCACCGAGCGCGAGATGGGCAAGGCAGTGGCCAAAGACGCCGCCCACGGCAAAGGCACACTGGTGGCGCTGCACGGCGTCGACGCGGTGCGCACCGAACTTGACCGGCTGGTCGCCGAGGCGACGGATCTGCTCGCCCCCTGGGGCGAGCGTTCCGAGACATTGGCCGCCGCGGCACGCTTCGTCGCCGAGAGGCGACGCTAAGCATCAGCTTGAAAAGTTGAAGACTTTTCAGATAGCCAGATGCGCGAAAGATCATTCGCCCGAACAGCTGCAGATGTCTCAGACAAGCAGATGCCCAGGTCAAAAGCCGCCGGGCGGCGATGCTGATACTTGCAGGCTATTCCGCCGCCGGCTTGCGGTTGGCGCCGTCGCCGAAGCGCTGTTCGATATAGTCGAGCACCAGCGCCTGGAAGTCGCGGGCGATGGTGGGGCCGCGCAATGTCGCCGCCTTCTGCCCGTCGATGAACACCGGCGCCGCCGGGTTCTCGCCAGTACCCGGCAGCGATATGCCGATATCGGCGTGCTTGGATTCGCCGGGTCCGTTGACGATGCAGCCCATCACCGCCACCTGCAGCGCCTCGACGCCGGGATAGCGCTGCCGCCACGCCGGCATGGCATCGCGGATCTGGTCCTGGATGGTCTTGGCCAGTTCCTGGAACACCGTCGACGTCGTGCGGCCGCAGCCGGGGCAGGCGGCGACGATCGGCACGAAGGCGCGAAAGCCCATGACCTGCAACAGCTCCTGCGCCACGATGACTTCGCGCGTGCGGTCACCACCCGGCTCCGGCGTCAGCGACACACGGATGGTGTCGCCGATGCCGTGCTGCAACAGGTACCCCATCGAGGCCGAGGAGGCGACGACGCCCTTGGTGCCCATGCCGGCCTCGGTGAGGCCGAGATGGAGGGCATAGTCGCCACGCCCGGCAAGCTCGCCGTAAACGGCGATCAGGTCCTGCACCTGGCTGACCTTGGCCGACAGCACGATGCGGTCCCTAGCAAGGCCGATCTCCTCGGCACGGGCCGCCGACAACAGTGCCGACTGCACCATCGCCTCGCGCATCACCTGCTGCGCCGTCTGCGGCGAACCCTTGGCCTTGTTCTCGTCCATCAGCCGCGTCGCCAGTTCCTGGTCGAGCGAGCCCCAGTTGACGCCGATCCGCACCGCCTTGCCGTGACGGGCGGCGATCTCGACGATGTCGGTGAAGTGGCGGTCACGCTTGGCGCGGACACCGACGTTGCCGGGGTTGATGCGATACTTGGCGAGCGCTTCGGCACAGGCCGGGAAATCGGCGAGCAGCCGGTGGCCGATGAAGTGAAAGTCGCCGATCAGCGGCACGTCGACACCGACCCGATCGAGCCGTTCGCGAATGTGCGGCACGGCGGCGGCGCTTTCGTCGCGATCGACGGTGATGCGCACCAGTTCCGAGCCGGCGCGAGCCAGCGCCATCACCTGCGCCACCGTGCCGTCGACGTCGGCGGTATCGGTATTGGTCATCGACTGCACAACCACCGGCGCATCGCCGCCGATCGTCACCTTGCCGACGACGACGGGAACCGAGCGGCGGCGCGGCGCCGGACCGAAGGAGCTGGACATGCGTCGGGGATCCTCAACTGTGGCTGTGCGAATGATCGTGTTGATGGCCAGCCGACCGGCAGGCGGCGCAGAGCCCGCGCACTTCCAGTACCGAGGCTGACGGCGAAAAGCCCTCGGCCGCCGCGATGCCGGCCAGCAACCCGCCGAGCTCTGCGGGTTCGGCCTCGGTGGCCGAGCCGCAGCCCTCGCAGAGGAGGAACACCAAAGGCGTCTCCGGACCGGAGGCGGCATGGCCGTGCTCATCGATGCAGGCGAGGAAGGCGTTGCGGCTCTCGATGCGATGGGCAAAGCGATGGGCGACCAGAAAGTCGAGGGCACGGTAGACCGAGATCGGGCTCGGCCGGCGCGCTTTTTCGGCGATGCGGTCCATGATCTCGTAGGCCGACACCGGCGCGTGGCTCTCCAACATTGCCTCGAGAACCTGACGCCGCTGTTCGGTGAGGCGCAGACCCTCCTCGCGACAGCGTTCCTCGGCGCGGGAAACGGCGCGGCTGCGGCAGGCCTGATGATCGTGGTCGGAATCGTTGAGCAAGTCTCTCTCCAAGCGCCCGTCCCAGTATATAGTCGGCCACGCCGTCCGGAGAAAGACTGATTGTCGCACCGGTCGCGCCGTCTTCCCGAACCCGAGGCTCCGTCATGCGCTTTCCCGCCGTCGACCGCACCATCCTGATCACCGGCGCCTCGTCCGGCATCGGTCTTGCCGCCGCGACCACCCTTGCCGGGCGCGGCTGGCGGGTGTTCGCGACGGTGCGGCGCGATGAGGACCGCCAGAAGCTCGCGGCCATCCCCGGCGTCACGGCGCTCCTGATGGATTATGCCGATCCCGCCTCGATCGCCGCCACCGCCGAGGCGGTGCTCGCCGCGACCGGCGGCCGGCTCGGCGCCCTTTACAACAATGGCGCCTATGGCCAGCCCGGCGCGCTCGAGGATCTGACCACCGAGGTGCTGCGACATGTGTTCGAGGTCAACGTGCTTGGCTGGCACGATCTCACCCGCCGTCTGATCCCGGCGATGCGTCAGGCCGGCGCCGGGCGCATCGTCATGTGTTCGTCGATCCTCGGCTTCCTGTCGATGCCCTATCGCGGTGCCTACAACGCCTCCAAGCATGCCATCGAAGGTCTCGCCGACAGCTGGCGGCTGGAACTGATCGACGCCGGCATCCACGTCGCCACCCTGCAGCCGGGACCGATCGCCACCAATTTCACGTCGACCTCGATGAAAAAGTTCCACGAGAACGTCGATGTGGAGGCATCCGCCAACGCCGAAGGCTATCGCCAGCGCCTTTCCGACATGCAGCGACCGGCCGAGGCCTCCTTTTTCCGCAAGCCGCCGGAGGCGGTGGTGGACTGTCTTGTCCATGCCTGCGAATCAACCCGACCCCGCCCCTACTACCGGGTGACCTGGCTCACCAAGGGCGCGGCCATCGTCAAGCACCTCCTGCCGGCCTCCGTGTTCGTGGCCCTGCTGCATCGCGCCGCCAAGGCCGGCAATTGACGAGCGGCGGCAAGGATTTGCCAGGTCGAAGAGGGGACGCTTCCCGACCGCAACGATACCCGCGAAACGGGCGGAAAAGATTGGCTTCCGGCTTCACATCACCGACATCATCAGCGTAGAGTATTCTCGCGTGGGGTGGGATCGGATGCCTGCCTCGGTGAAGGAGAGCGTGAGGTGACGATCGCCGTCTCGCCGGACGCACACCCGGCGCTGGTGTTGAATGCGGATTACCGCCCGCTGAGCTATTTCCCTTTGTCGCTCTGGTCCTGGCAGGATGCGATCAAGGCGGTGTTTCTTGACCGCGTCAATATCGTCTCCGAATACGACGTGCTGGTGCGCAGCCCGAGCTTCGAATTCCACCTGCCATCGGTCGTTTCGCTCAAGACCTTCGTCAAGCCGTCGCGCCAGCCGGTCTTCACGCGGTTCAACGTCTTCCTGCGCGACCGCTTCGAGTGCCAGTATTGCGGCAGCCGTGACGACCTTACCTTCGATCATCTGATCCCGCGCTCCAAGGGTGGCCAGACCACGTGGGAGAACGTCGTCGCCGCCTGCTCGCCCTGCAATCTCAGGAAGGCCGACAAGACGGTATCGGAGGTCGGCATGACGCTGGCCGGCCGGCCCTTCGCGCCCACCGTGCACGACCTCCACAACAACGGCCGGATGTTCCCGCCCAACCATCTTCACGAAAGCTGGCTGGATTTCCTCTACTGGGACGTCGAACTCGACCCGTGACCACCTCACGCCAGGCGCTGGCTGGCCGCCTGCCGTTCGCGCTCGATGCGGCGCAAGATTTCCGAGCGCACCGTCGGTGCACCGAAATAATACCCCTGCAACTCGTGGCAGCCGGCCCGCTTCAGCGCGTCGGCTTCCTCGGCCACCTCGATGCCTTCAGCCGTCACCTCGGCACCCAGCGTTTCAGCCAGCGCCACCGCCGCCTGCACCAGGCTCTGCGAGGCCGGATCGCGAATGACGTCGATCACCACCGACCGGTCGATCTTCACCTTGTCAAAGGCAAACCGGCGCAGATAGGCAACCGACGAGAAACCGGTACCGAAGTCGTCGAGCGCCACCGACACGCCCAGCGCGTGCAGCGCCTCGATGCTGCGGCGCGCCCGCTCCGGCTCGGAAGCGAGGAAGCTTTCGGTGATGTCGAGTTCCAGACGGTCCGGCGGCATGCCCGCCGTCTTGAGGATGGCCCCGAGGCTATCGGGAAAGCTGGGGTCGCGGAACTGGGCGGCAAACACGTTGACCACCATCTTGAGCTCGCCGAACGCCCGGGCGTCGCGAACGACGCGGCGCAGCACGTAGCTGCCGATCAGGTCGCTCATGCCGGCTTCCTCGGCAACGGCGAGGAAGACCGCCGGGCTGACGGGACCGGCCGGACGAATCCAGCGAACCAGCGCTTCGACGGCGGAAATGGCGCCGGTCTTCGCTGAGACGACCGGCTGATAGTGAACCTGAAGACCATCGGCCACCACGGCCTCGCGCAGTTCGGTGGCGAGCGCTGCCCGCGCCTGGCGATCGGCATCCATGCTGGCGGTGTACAGGTCGACCCGATTCTTGCCCCCGGCCTTGGCAACATACATGGCGACGTCGGCCCGCCGCACCAGTTCGCCCGGCGTCAGCCCGCCATCGGCATCGGCGGCCACCCCCACCGAGCAGCCGACCTTCACCGTCCGTCCCTCGAAGTCGAAGGCCTCGTCGAGGAAGTCGACAAAGCTCTCTCCGAGGCCACGCGCCCGTTCGGCGGCCTCGGGCCCCTCGACCACCACCGCGAACTCATCGCCACCGAGGCGAGCCAACGTACCGCAGTCGCCGACCAGCGCGCGGAAGCCGGCCGCCGACGCCCGGATCAGCCGGTCGCCGACGTCATGGCCATAGGTGTCGTTCACTTCCTTGAAACCGTCGAGGTCGGCAAACAGCACGGCGATGGAACGGTCCGGACCAGCGTAGGCGGCGGCGAGCCGCTGATGGAAGGAGGCCCGGTTGGGCAGGCCGGACAACGGGTCGTGGCTCGCCGCGTAGCGCGCCGCCGTCTCGTCGTCATGCAGACCACTCATCATCTTCCAGATGGTGACGATCAGAACGCCCATCACCACGAACAGCAGCCCCAGAACGGCGAGCACCGGCAGTTGGGCGCGCGCCATCGCCTCGGTACCGGAAACGCGCGGCTCCCAACCGATCGAGCCGAGACGGACGCCCGCCGCCGAGGTCAGCGGCACAACATCCGCCCCGACCGGCGCCGGGCCGAGGATGAGGTGCCGAACTCCAAGCGCGTCGGCCATCACCTTGAACTGCGTTCCAGTCACCAACCGGCCGACCAGGAGATAGTGCGGACGATTGTCCGGCGCTGAACCGGTCCGTATTTCGATCTGGTGCAGTCCCGCCACCAGGGACCCGAGGCGTGACTGGACAAAGCCGGACGCTGGCTGATGCGGCTGCAAGCGTGCGGCAGCGATGAGAGCGGCGATATCATCCCGACTGATGCCAATACCGTCCCCGCCCGCCGCCCGCCCCTCGTGGAAGGCGCGTATCGGCGTGCCCTCGGCATCGACAACCAGCAACGTGTCGAACAAGCGACCGCTCTCGGCGGGAAGGTGCAGATCGTCATCGGCAAAGGAGGCGTGCCAGGTGGCGAACTCGGTGGCGGCGAGCCCCATCCGGTCGAGCGCCTCGCCCTTCAGCACGTCCACCACCCGGGAAATGCTCTGCCGATCGATGTCGTTCACCTCGGCCGCCATGCGAGACATGGCGAGATAGACCACCGCCGCCGCGGCGAGCGCCGTCAGCGTGGTCGGAACGACCACGCCGAAGGCGAACTCCATCCAGCGGCGATTGGCGAAAATCAAGGCAATGATCCATTCGTACTATCTTGCGCAGTTTAGCGTGCTACCGTTAAAGGCTCGCAAATTCCTCCGAGTAACTTCGGGAAAAACGCGAATTCGGCAGGTCCCTTCCCTTGGGGGGCCGGACTCGCGAGCTCCCCAGGAAGTCAGGCGAACTCCATGTCGAACCGCGCCCGCGCCACCTTGATCGGCCTCACCGCCATTCTCATGTGGTCGATGCTCGGCGTCTTCACCGGTGGTTCGGGAGCCGTGCCCCCCTTCCTGCTCAACGCCCTCTGCTTCGGCCTGTCCGGCTCGGTCGCCACGATCTGGTTGATCGCCCGCGGCCGCGTCGGCGTTCTGCGGCAGCCGCTGCGGGTATGGGCTGTCGGCACGCTCGGCCTGTTCGGCTACCACGCTCTCTACTTCACGGCACTGCGCACGGCACCGCTGGTCGAGGCCGGCCTCATCAACTACCTCTGGCCGCTGCTCATCGTGCTGTTTTCCGGCCTGCTGCCGGGCGAACGCCTGCGCGTCCATCACCTCGCCGGTGTCGCGCTCGGCTTTTCCGGCGCCGCCCTTCTGGTAACCGCGGGCCGGTCATTGACGCTCGACGGCGGCTACGCCTTCGGCTATCTCGCCGCCTTCCTCGCCGCCGTGGTCTGGGCGGGCTATTCGGTCATCTCGCGGCGCTTTGCCGGCGTGCCGTCGGAAGCCGTCGCCGGCTTCTGCCTCGCCACCGCCCTCCTCAGCCTGCTCTGCCACGCCGCCTTCGAGAAAACGGTGCTGCCCGCCGGTTCCTTTGAATGGCTGATGGTGCTGCTGCTCGGCGTCTTTCCGGTCGGTCTCGCCTTCTTCGTCTGGGACCATGGCGTCAAGCACGGCGACATCCAGTTGATCGGCACCGCCGCCTACGCCACACCGATCCTGTCGACGCTGCTGCTGACGCTGACCGGCTACGGCGCGCTCGGCTGGACGACGGCGATCGCCTGCCTGCTCGTCACCCTCGGCGCCCTCATCGCAGCCTGGGATGCACTGCCCTTCCGCCGGCGACCCGCCGCCGGCAAGGCCCTCACCTGAAGCTGTCCTTCAGCCGGCGCAATTCGGCGAACACCTCCACCGCCGGCCGGCCCGCCAGCCCCAGCCGCTCAGCGAGCTCCGGATCGCCAGCCCTCAGAAACGGATTGGTGAGGCGCTCTTGCTTGAGCGGCACCGGCACCGTCGGTCGCCCGGTGGCCCGTAGAGCCTCCACCTCGGCGAGCCGCTCGGCCAACGCCGCATTGTCGGGATCGACCGTCAAAGCGAAGCGGCCGTTGGACGCGGTATACTCATGCCCGGGGCAGACGGCCGTCTCAGGCGGCAGCGCGGCAAGGCGGAGGAGCGAGTCCCACATGTCCGCCGCGCTGCCCTCGAACAGGCGGCCGCAGCCGAGCGAGAACAGCGTATCGCCACAAAACAGCGCCCGCGCCATCGGTGCGTGGTAGGCGATGTGGCCTCGGGTGTGGCCGGGCGTCGCGATGACGCGGAAGGCAAGCGGACCGACGGAAAAAGCCTCGCCATCCACCACCGCCCGGTCGAGCGGCGGCAGCCGATGAGCATCGGCCGCCGCGCCGATGCGCTTTGCCCCGGTGCGTTCGACGATCTCGGCAGCGCCCTCGATGTGATCGCCGTGGTGATGGGTCAGCAGGAGCGCATCAAGCCGGCCGCCGGCTGCCTCGACGGCGGCAAGGATCGGCGCCGCCTCCGGCGCGTCGATGACCACGGCGGCACCGCTGTCCTCATCGCGGAGAAGGTAGGCATAGTTGTCGCTCAGACAGGCGATGACGTCGATCTTGTAAACCATTGGGCGCTTCCTTTACCGGCTTCGCGAAAAAAGGCGGCGGCCGCCCATTGCGGCGAAGCAACAGTCGATCAATATGGCGGAAAGGGCAAGGGTGCCGCAAAGACACCCCGAGGCACCCCCACCCCGAGGCACCCTGGAGCGTTGCGCATGTTTCTCGACGTCGTCGACCTCAGGGACTTCTATTCGAGCGACCTCGGCCACGTCATCCGGCCCATTCTTGCCGATCATCTCAGGAAGCTTTGGCCCAGCGTTTCCGGCGACCGGCTGGCCGGCCTCGGCTTCGCCACGCCCTATCTCGCGCCGTTTCGCGACGAGGCAGACCGCACGCTGGCGCTGATGCCGGCCGCTCAGGGGGCGGTCAACTGGCCGGCCGGCGGCCCCTCCGCCTCGGCGCTGGTCTGCGACGACATGCTGCCACTTCCCGATTCGTCCATCGACCGGTTGATGATCGTCCACGCGCTCGAGATGGCCAACGACCCAGCCGAACTTCTGAAGGAAGCCTGGCGCGTGCTGTCACCGGGCGGCCGGGTATTGGCCGTCGTGCCCAACCGCCGCGGCCTCTGGGCGCGCCTCGATACCTCGCCCTTCGGCTACGGCCGGCCGTTCTCGCGTGGCCAGATCACCAAGCTCCTGCGTGAGACATCCTTCTCGCCAACCGCCTGGGACGAAGCGCTCTACGTGATGCCGGTGCCGCGTCGTCGCTTTCTGCACGCCAGCGCCCGCTGGGAGGCGATCGGCGCCCGTCTGTGGCCGGCCTTTGCCGGCGTCATCCTGGTGGAAGCGGCCAAGCACCTCCATCAGGGCATACCGATGATCCGCCGCGTTCGCTCGCCGGCCATCCGCCCGGTGCTGCTGCCATCGCCGGCCGGCCTGCCAAGCCCGCGCCGCACCGGTCCCGCCTGTTAGCGCTATCGGCCGTTACGCGACAGCAGGAACACCGCCTGCGCGCCGAGAATGTTCCAGACGATCCACGGCAGGCTGAATGGCAACCGCTGGCCGGCACCGTTGAGGACAATCGCCTGATCGACATGGGCATCGACAGTCCTGGCCAGCTCGACGAAGTCGCGGATGGTACAGAAATGGATGTTGGGCGTGTCGTACCAGGAATAGGGCAAGCGCTTGCTCACCGGCATGCGGCCGAGAAACATCAGACGGAAGCGCACGTCGAGGTGGCCGAAATTCGGCAACGACACCACCACTCGGCGGCCGATGCGCAACATCTCGTCGAGCACCCGGCGTGCATTGCGCGTCGCCTGGATGGTGTGGCTCAGCACGACATAGTCGAACGACTGGTCCGGATACTGCACGAGATCGCTGTCGGCATCACCCTGGATCACGGAGAGGCCGCGCGCCACGGCGGCGTTGACGCCCTCCTGGCTGATCTCGATGCCCCGCGCGTCGACGCCGCGCGTCCGCTCCAGGAGTTCGAGCAGTGCGCCGTCGCCACAGCCGACATCGAGCACGCGCGAGCCCGGCTCGATCAGCCCGGCGATCAGCCGGAGATCGATACGGACGTCGGAAGCAAGGTCAGCGAGGTCGGTCATTGGATGTCCTCCGCCGCCGGCCCGGCGATGCCGCGCGCCCGCGCCGCGCCGGTCAGGAAGCCGCGTACGATGCGGAACTGTTCGGGAACCTCGAGCAGGAAGCTGTCGTGGCCGCGGTCGCTGTCGATCTCCACGAAGCTGACGGGCGCTCCGGCAGCATTGAGCGCATGCACCACCGCCCGGCTTTCCGACGTCGGGTACAGCCAGTCGGACGTAAACGACAGCACGCAGAAGCGCGTCTTCGTTCCCTTGAACACATTGGCCAGAATGCCGCCATGGTCGGCGGCGAGGTCGAAATAGTCGGTCGCCCGCGTGACATAGAGATAGGAGTTGGCGTCGAAGCGGTCGACGAAACTCATGCCCTGATGCCGGAGGTAGCTCTCGATCTGGAAGTCGGCGTCAAAGCCGAAGGCCACCGCCTCACGGTCCTGCAGGTTGCGGCCGAATTTCTGGTGCAGCGAGCGGTCCGACATGTAGGTGATGTGCGCGGCCATACGCGCCACGGCGAGGCCCTTCTTCGGGTTACGCCCGGCCTCGAGATAGCGGCCGTCGCACCATTCGGGATCGGCCATCACCGCCTGCCGCCCCACCTCGTGGAAGGCGATGTTCTGCGAAGAATGGCGGTAGCTGGTGGCAATCGCCACCGCCGAGAACACGCGCTCCGGATAGCTCGCCGTCCATTGCAGCGCCTGCATGCCGCCCATTGACCCCCCCACCACCGCGAACAGCTGCTCGATGCCGAGCGCGGTGACCAGCATGGCCTGCGCCCTGACCATGTCGGCGATGGTGACCACCGGCAGGTCGAGAGCGTAGGGCCGGCCGGTGTCGGGGTTGGTGCTGGCCGGGCCGGTGGTACCAAGGCAGCCGCCGAGCACGTTGGAGCAGATGACGAAGAAGCGGTCGGTATCGATCGGCTTGCCGGGACCGACCATCACCGCCCACCAGCCCGGCTTGCCGGTCACCGGGTTGGTGCTGGCGACATGCTGGTCGCCGGTCAGCGCGTGGCAGATCAGGATGGCGTTGGAGTGATCGGCGTTGAGCTCGCCATAGGTTTGATAGGCGATCTGCCAGGGCGCGATCGCTGGACCGGCGTCAAGGGTAAGCGGCGCATCCGTGCCGAAGCGCATGACGAGGCTCGAAGGATTGTCGGCCTCGCTGCGGCGCAGGTTTGCCTGCGCGTCGGTCTCGGTGAGGGTAGCGTCCAGCATTATCTCGTCCAGCACCCGGGCGGCA
>JAGSYU010000216.1 GCA_018262575.1 Pseudomonadota bacterium
AACCTGCCGGCCATCGTCGTCACGCTCGGCATGTCCTTCGTCTGGTCGGGACTGGCCATTCTGCTGCTGCCGACGCCCGGCGGCACGGCGCCGGTCATGCTGCGGTCGCTGATGACGCTGAAGCCGCCGCTGGTGCCGTTCCCGATCATCGCCTCGGTGGTGATCGCGGTCGGCGTGCATTTTCTGCTGATGCGCTCGTCCTTCGGCGTGGTGCTGCGGGGTGTCGGCGGCAACGCCCGCGCCGTCGGCCGGGCCGGCTGGTCGCTGCTCGCCGCCAAATCGGCGATGTATGCCCTCGGCGGCACCTTCGGCGCCTTTGCCGGCCTTGCCCTCATCGGCCTGACGACGTCGGCCGACGCCAATATCGCCCTGCGCTACACGCTGTTGTCCGTAGCCGGCGTCATTCTCGGCGGCGGCGAATTCGTCGGCGGACGCGTGTCGCCGATCGGCGCCGTGCTCGGCGCGCTGACGCTGACGCTGGCCGGCTCGGCTCTCACCTTTTTCCGCATCTCGCCCGACTGGCAGGTCGGCGCCCAGGGCGCCATCCTGATCCTCGTTCTGGCGCTGAGGGCACTCATCAACCGGAGGGAATCGTGAGCAACGCTTCCGTCGTCTCGCTTCAGCGGCTCAGCCGCCTTCCCTGGATCTGGTCCTATCTCGGCGCCGGCATCGTCTGGCTCGGCGCCATGGCCTTCACCGGCGGGACCGGCGGTGGCGGCATGCTCACCGCGGCGCTGTCGTTTGCCGTCTTCTCGGTGGTGGTCGGCCTTGGCCAGATGTTCGTCATCACGCTCGGTCCCGGCAACACCGATCTGTCGATCCCGGCCAATATCGGCCTGGCCGGCGCCGTCGCCATGAAGCTGATGGGCGGCGACGACGCGATGATCGTGCCGGCTGTGCTGGCGGCGCTCGCCACCGGCGCCGCCGTTGGCCTCGTCAACTACGCCATCATCGCCATCCTGCGCATCCCGCCGATCGTCGCGACGCTGTCGTCGAGCTTCCTCATCCAGTCGGTCGCCATTTCCTACGGCCGTGGCCTGCTGATCAAGCCGCCGCCGGCCTTCGCCGCCTTCACCACGGCGACCGTCGTCGGCGTGCCCGTACTGGCCATCGCCGCGCTGATCTTCTCGATCCTGGTGGCGGTCGTCCTGGAACGCACGCTGTTCGGCCGCTCGGTCTCGGCGTTCGGCCAGAACAACCGGGCCGCCTGGCTCGCCGGATTGCCGGTGGTCCGCACGCAGCTCGCCACCTACGTTCTCTGCGGCGCCCTGGCCGGCCTCGCCGGTGCGCTGCTCGGCGGCTTCTCGGGCGGCGCCACGCTCGACATGGGGGCGGAGTATCTCCTGACCTCGATCGCCGTAGTGGTGATCGGCGGCACGTCGGTATCCGGTGGCCGCGCCAACGTGCCCGGCATCTGGGGCGCCGCGCTGTTCATGTTCCTGCTGGTGACGATGCTCAACACCTGGGGGTTCGGCTCGGGCATCCGCCTGATCCTGACCGGCATCATCATCATCGCCGTCATCGTTCTTGCCGGCGGCGACCGCGCGACGCGTTGAGGTCATCATGCTCGATAATGACGATCCCGTTGAAATCCACGACCGCCGGTTCCAATGCCTGACGGCGCCCAACGCCCGCCTCGCCCAGCTCCACACCGGATGCGGCTGGGCCGAGGGACCGGTGTGGTTTGCCGAGCACGGCCTGCTGATCTGGAGCGACGTGCCGGGCCAGAGGCTGATGCGCTATATTGAAGGCATCGGTGCCGGCGTGCTGCGCGAACGCACCGACTTCATCAATGGCAACACCCGCGACCGCGAGGGGCGGCTCGTTTCCTGCGAGCACGGCGGCCGGCGGGTGATCCGCACCGAACCGGACGGCCGTCTGACCGTTCTCGCCGACCGCCATGATGGCCGCCGCCTCAATTCGCCCAACGACGTGGTGGTCAAGTCGGACGGCTCGGTCTGGTTCACCGACCCCGACTACGGCATCCTGTCCGATTACGAGGGCTATCGCGCCGAGCGCGAGCAGACGGGCTGCCACGTCTACCGCATCGACCCCGTCACTGGCGGCGTTCTCAAGGTGGCCGACGGCTTCTCGCGGCCCAACGGGATCGCCTTCTCGCCGGACGAGGCGACGCTCTACGTCTCCGATACCGGTCGCTCGCACGATCCGGACGGACCGCATCACATCGTCGCCTTCAACGTCGACGAGGACGGGCAGTTGTCCGGCCGGCGCGTTGTTCACGTCATCGCCGACGGCGTCTCCGATGGCTTCCGGATCGACAGCCTCGGCAACATCTGGACCAGCAGCCGTGGCGGGGTGATCTGCCTGACATCATCAGGCGACCCCATCGGCCGCATCCGCGTGCCGGAGATCGTCTCCAACGTCGCTTTTGGCGGCCCGCGCCGCACGCGACTGTACATCACGGCGACCCGATCGCTTTACGCGATCGACGTCGGCGTGACGGGCGCCGGCCGGCCATGAAGGACGCGTTTCAAGTGGATCATCAAATGACTGACAAAGGCAGGTCCGCCACCGGCGCCGAGCACCCCATCTGCATCGCCGTCGACTGGGGGACGACACGCTTTCGCGCCCACCTCGTGGCCGAGGATGGCCGGCTCATCGACAGCGTTGCCTCCGATGACGGCATGAGCTCCGTGACGAACGGCGGCTTCGAGGCGGTGCTGTCGCGGATGTGTTCGGCCTGGTTTGGCCGCTTCCCCGGTATCCCCGTCCTGATGGCCGGCATGGTCGGCAGCCGCAACGGCTGGCGCGAGGTGCCGTATGTCACCTGCCCGGCCGGACTTTCCGAGATCGCCACCGGCATGATCTCGCTCGACATCGCTGGCGGTTCGCGCATCCACATCGTGCCGGGCCTGACCACCGGTGACGCGACGGCCGACGTCATGCGCGGCGAGGAAACGCAGATCCTCGGCGTCGGCGTCGGCGACGCGGTGGTGATCCTGCCCGGCACCCATTCCAAGTGGGCGATCGTGCGGGCTGGCCGCGTCGAAACCTTCCGTACCTACATGACCGGCGAGTTCTACGCCTTGCTGACGCATCACTCGGTGTTGCGACTCCTTGCCGAACCGGCCACCGACGACCTGGCGGCGAGGGCAGCGTCCCGGCTGGGGGTCGAGGCGGCGGCCGGTGAGGGCGGCCTGCTCAATCTGGCCTTTCACGCCCGCACCGGCGTGCTGGCCGGCCGCCTCAAGCCGCAGGATGTCGAGCCCTATCTGTCCGGTCTGCTGATCGGCGAGGAAATCGCCAAGGCAAAGCAGCTCGTTCCACCAGACCTGCCGCTGGTGCTGGTGGCCGGCGGGGTGATTGCCGGCCACTACCGCGAGGCGATCGAAGCCCTGGGCGGCACCGTCAGGACCGTCGACCCCGAGCGAACCTTCGTCGATGGCCTGCTCAGGATCGCCCGCCACAACAAGGAGACCGCCGATGTCCGCGCTCGCTGAATTCCAAGAGGCCTTCGCTGCCTGCCCGATCGTCGCCATCCTGCGCGGCGTGCGGCCGGACGAGGCGATCGCGGTCACCGAGGCCCTGGTCGCCGAAGGCATCCGCATCATCGAGGTGCCGCTCAACTCCCCCGAGCCGCTGCGCTCGATCGAACAGCTGGCCAAGGCCTTCGCCGGGCGCGCCGTCATCGGCGCCGGCACCGTGCTCCGGACCGAGGACGTGGCGGCGGTGGCGGCGGCTGGTGGTCAGCTCATCGTATCGCCCAATACAGACACGGCCGTCATCACCGAGAGCAAGGCGAAAGGACTGGTCTCCTCGCCCGGTTTTCAGACGCCGACCGAGGCCTTCGCGGCGATCGCCGCCGGCGCCGATGTCTTGAAATATTTCCCTGGTGAAGCGGCAACACCGGCCATCGTCAAGGCGCTGTCGGCAGTGGTGCCCAAATCCGTGCCGATGCTGATCGTCGGCGGCGTCGCCGCCGACAGCATCGACCGCTGGACCGGTTCGCCGGTCGCCGGCTTCGGCATCGGCGGCTCGCTCTACACGGCCGGCGACAGCCCGGCGGCCGTGGCCGGCAAGGCCAAGGCCTTCGTGACGGCGCTGCGGGCCGCCGGCCGCCTGTGATTTCTCCAAATTGTCAAAGAGACGCATGATGAAGATCACCAAGCTCACCACCTACATCGTCCCGCCGCGCTGGTGCTTTTTGAAGATCGAGACCGACGAGGGCATATCCGGCTGGGGCGAGCCGGTTCTCGAGGGACGGGCGCAGTCGGTGGCCGCCGTGGTCGACGAACTGTCCGATTACCTGATCGGCAAGGACCCGTTCCTGATCGAGGATCACTGGACGGTGCTCTATCGCTCCGGCTTCTATCGCGGCGGCGGCCTGCACATGAGCGCACTCGCCGGCATCGATCAGGCGTTGTGGGACATCAAGGGCAAGGCATTCGGCGTGCCGGTGTATCAGTTGCTCGGCGGCAAGCTCAGGGATCGCATCCGCGTCTATTCCTGGATCGGCGGCGACCGGCCGGCCGACACGGCGGCGGCCGCCCGCGAGGTGGCGTCGAAGGGCTTCACGGCCGTCAAGATGAACGGCACCGAAGAGCTTCAGTATGTCGACAGCCACGCCAAGATCGACGCGGTGCTGGCTCGGGTGCAGGCGATCCGCGAGGCGATGGGCCCGGATTTCGGCATTGGCGTCGATTTCCACGGTCGCGTCCACCGGCCGATGGCCAAGGTCCTCGCCAAGGAACTCGATCCGTTCCACCTGATGTTCATCGAGGAGCCGGTGCTGTCCGAGCACGCCGAAGCGCTGAAAGACATCGCCGGACAGACCGCGACGCCGATCGCGCTCGGTGAGCGCCTGTTCAGCCGCTGGGACTTCAAGCACATCCTGTCCGAAGGCCTGTGCGACATCATCCAGCCCGATCCGTCGCATGCCGGCGGCATCACCGAGACGCGCAAGATCGCCGCCATGGC
>JAGSYU010000217.1 GCA_018262575.1 Pseudomonadota bacterium
CCGCACCGTCTCCTCGATCGGCGTCACCGGGTCGGTGCCGTGGATCTGGTAGAGGTCGATATAGTCGGTGCCGAGCCGCTTCAGGCTGGCCTTGACGCCATCCATGATGTGGCCGCGCGAGGCGCCACGATCGTTGACGCCCTTGCCAACGCCGCCGAACACCTTGGTTGCCAGCACGATGTCCGAGCGGGCGCGGCCGGAATTGCGGATCGCCGCGCCGGTAATCTCTTCCGACAGGCCTTCGGAATAGACGTCGGCGGTGTCGATGAAGTTGACGCCCTTGTCGAGGGCGCCGGAAACGATCCGGTCGGCGACCGACTGGTCGAGCGAACCGATGGCGGTCCAGAAGCCCTGACCACCAAAGGTCATGGTGCCCAGGCAGATTTCGGAGACGAGAAGGCCGGTGCCACCGAGCGTGTTGTAGCGCATGTTATCACCTTGAAAAATTGCATTGAGGAACGCGAAAGCGGCCGGCGCCAAAGCGCGAGGGTTCGGGCGGCGAGCAAAAGCAGAGGGGCGCGCCGTGGCGCCCGCTCTAAACATAGGCAGCGACGGTAGGACGGAAAAGCCATGCCGAATGGCACAGGCTGATGAGTTGATCTATACAATCATCTGCTATTGCACTTGCTATTATGCGACCATCGCGGCCATCGGCCAAATCACGCTTGGGCGAGCCGCTGCTACGCAACGTTCAGGAACATCCATGGCCCGTACCGACCTTTTCGACGGCATCAGCGAGTTTCTCACGGTCGTCCGGCGCGGCAGCTTCCGCGCCGCCGCCCGCGAACTCGGCGTCACGCCGGGCGCCATCAGCCAGGCCGTGCAGACGCTGGAACGGCGGATCGGCCTGCCGCTCCTCCATCGCACCACCCGTCATATCGCTCTCACCGAAGCCGGCGAGCGGCTTCTGGCCGACGTCCAACCGGCCGCCGACGCCATCGCCGGCTCGCTCGACAATCTGACGAACCTCAGCACCAGGCCGTCGGGTACGCTCAGGCTTCTCATCCACCACATCGCCGCCCGGGAAGTGCTGACACCAATGTTGCCGGCCTTTCTCCTCGCCTATCCGGATATTGCCGTCGACGTGGTGACCGATACTAAGCATCGCGACTTGGTCGGTGGCGGCTTCGACGCAGGCGTTCGTATCGGCGAGTTCATCGACCAGGACATGCTGACCGTGCGCGTCAGCCCGCCCTTCTCCTGGGTGGTCGTGGGCGCGCCGGCCTACTTCGCCGCCCACGGCCGTCCGGAGACGCCCAACGATCTCGCCAACCACACCTGCCTGCGTTTCCGCATGCCCGATACCGGCGACCTCTATCGCTGGGAATTCGAGCGCGACGGCGTCGCCGTCACCATCGACCCTCCTGGGCAGATGACCTCCGATGACGCTGCCCTGCTGCGGGCCATGGCCGTGGCCGGCCTCGGCCTGACCTACTCGTCGTCGCAGACGGCCCGCCGCGAGCTGTCCGACGGCCGCCTCGAAACCTGCCTCGACGACTTTGCACCCGCCAAGGACGCGCTCTACCTTTACTATCCAAAATCGAGCCGGCTGCAGCCCAAGCTGCGCGTCTTCGTCGATGCCTGCCTGCGGAGCATGCGCGAGCGATCGAGGGATTAGCGCCACAGCCCGGCGACGACGGAGCCGACCGCCAGCAGACCGAAGGCGAGGATCAGGCCACCGGACAGCCGGCCCACCCACAGCGCGAAACGGTCGCTGACCTTGTGGCGGACGAGCGCCACGCCGCCGGCCAGGATGATCCACCAGGCGAGCGAGCCGGCAAACACCCCCGCCGTCACCACAAGCGCCGAGGCCGGTCCAGCCGTCGAGGCAAGCCCCAATCCGGCAAAGAACAGCGCGAAGGACAAAATGGTCGTCGGGTTGGCGATGGTCAGCAGGAAGGTGGCGCCGACGGTGCCGAGGAGGTCACGGGCGCCGATCTCGGCAGCCGGACGCGGCGGCTTCGGCCGCATGCCCTGCCAGCCGAGCCAGATCATGGCGAGACCGCCGAACAGCCGCATCGGTCCGTCGATCTGGGCAAGCACAGCCGAGAAGGCGGCAAAGCCGAGCGCCGCCAAGGCGCCATAGACAGCGTCGGCGAGCGCCGTGCCGAGTCCGCCGGCAAGACCAACCCAGAAGCCGCGTTGCAGCGTCCGGTTGATGCAGAGCGCCCCGACCGGACCGAGCGGCGCGGCAACGGCAAAGCCGAGGACGAAGCCCTTGGCGGCGAACAGCAAGAGACTCACGACACCGCCCTCCGTGGTCGGAACGGCGGCTCGACGACGGTTGACAGCGCGATCATCGTCTCGCTGCGGGCAATCAGCCGCCGCCGCTTGAGGTCGTCGAGAAAAGCCTCGATGCCGGCGAGCGACGCCACGCGGATTTTGACCAGGTAGTTCCAGCCACCGGTGACATGCTGGCATTCGACGATATCGGGATGATCAGTGGCCACCGCCCTGAACACCGCCTCGTCGGCATCGGCGGCAAGCCCGACGAAGATGAAAGCGGTGAGTCCGAGCCCCAGCGCCTCGGCATCGACGTCAATGGTGAAGCGGCGGATCACCCCGTTCGCCACAAGACGGCGGATGCGCTCATTGACGGCCGACGTCGACAGACCAACCTCGCCGCCGATATCGGCCAGCGAGCGGCGGGAGTCGTCGCCCAGACAGTTCACGATTTGACGATCGATTTCATCCATTCCGATAAAATTCCCGATAATTCTACGATCGTCAATATATTTTCCCGTCATAATCGAAAAAATAAGGAAATAGTGAGGATAGAGGCCCATCCATCAAGACGGATGGCCGCATGGACAGCCTTCCGGCAAATCCCCTATAAGGTGAAGTGGCGGCCCGCCGCACCAGTTTGCGGCCGACGACGTTGAGCGGAGCGCCCTCGCCGGTTCCGCCGAGCAAAGGAGAAAAGCGTGGCCTATGATGTTGCGGTTCTGGTCGGCAGCCTGCGCAAGGGATCTTTCTCGCGCGCCGTGGCCGACAACCTCACAGCTCTTGCCAGCGACACGCTGGCGCTCCGCACCGTCGAGATCGGCGAATTGGCGCTCTACAATCCGGATCTTGACGGCGACGCGCCGCCCGCCGCCTGGACGAAGTTCAGGGGCGAGGTCGTCGGAGCGGACGCCGTATTGTTCGTGACGCCCGAATACAACCGATCGGTTCCCGGCCTGCTGAAAAACGCCCTCGACGTCGGCTCCCGCCCCTATGGCAAGAGCATCTGGCAGGGCAAGCCCGCGGCCATTGTCAGCGTGTCGCCCGGCACGCTCGGCGCTTTCGGCGCCAACCATCACTTGCGTCAGCCGCTGGTCTTCCTGGACATGCCGGTCATGCAGCAGCCCGAAGCCTATGTTTCCAAGGTGGGCGACCTGCTCGACAAGGACGGCAAGCTCGTCAGCGACGACACCAGGGCCTTCCTCAAGGGCTTCCTCGCCGCCTTCGCCACATGGATCGGCAAACACAAGTAAAGGCCAGGGGACCGTTTGGAAATTCGCTCCGGTGAGTCGGCTGGCGCGGCTTTCGAGAACCGGAGCGCAGCGGACGTTTTGGTCCATGAGCACCGCAAGCGCAGAAAGTCGAGCCAGACGGACCGGAGTGGATTTTCAAAGCGGCCTGTAGCCCTGAGAGACGATATGACCATCACCAACGAAGACGAACTCGACGGGCTCAAGGCAATCGGCCGCGCTGTGGCCGACGCCATCGCCGCCATGGCCACCGCCGTCCGCCCCGGCGTCACCACCGCCGAACTCGACGCCATCGCCGGCCGCATTCTCGACGAGGCCGGTGCCATATCGGCGCCGCAGGCGACATATGGTTTTCCCGGCGTTGCCTGCATCTCGGTCAACGAGGAGATCGCCCATGGCATTCCCGGCGACCGGGTGCTGAAGACAGGCGACCTCATCAATCTCGACGTCTCCGCCTCCAAGGACGGCTTCTTTGCCGACAGCGGCGCATCGTTCGCCGTGTCGCCTGTTCCGGCCAAGCTGGACCGGCTCTGCCGTGATGGTCGACGGGCCATGTGGGCCGGCATCGGCGCCGTCGCCCCCGGCCGGCCGCTGGGCGGCATCGGCCGCGCCGTCGGCGTCTTCGCTCGCAAGAACGGCTACACGCTGGTACGCAATCTCGGCAGCCACGGCGTCGGCCGCGCACTGCATGAAGAGCCGTCCGACATCGCCACCTGGCCCGATCCGCGCGAGCGGCGCGTCATCACCGACGGCCTCGTCTTCACCGTCGAGCCCTTCCTGTCACTGGGCGCCGAATGGGCCGAGGATGGCGATGACGACTGGACGCTCTACTCCGAGCCGCGGGCGCCGACCGTGCAGTTCGAGCACACCATCGTTGCCACCCGCAACGGTCCGGTTGTGGTGACGCTGCCGTCCTGACGCCTTCCGTTTACGTTAGCGTCCATCCCAAAAGCCATCCAGCCGGACTGGCCTCCGCCGCGATGCCATGCTACAGGCGAGCATCCGTGCGTTTGCGTAATCGGCAGACGCGCGAACCGGCCCCAGGGCTTGGCCACACGTTCGGAAGGTCACTCAAATATGGCGAAGATCAAGGTTGCGAACCCGGTCGTCGATCTCGACGGCGACGAGATGACCCGCATCATCTGGCAGTTGATCAAGGACAAGCTGATCCTGCCCTATCTCGACATCGACATCGACTATTATGACCTCTCCGTCGAAAACCGCGACGCCACGGCCGACCAGGTGACGGTTGATGCCGCCAACGCCATCAAGAAGCACGGCGTCGGCATCAAGTGCGCCACCATCACGCCCGACGAAGCGCGCGTGAAGGAATTCAACCTCAAGGAAATGTGGAAGTCGCCCAACGGCACCATCCGCAACATCCTCGGCGGCGTCATCTTCCGCGAGCCGATCATCTGCAAGAACGTGCCGCGCCTG
>JAGSYU010000010.1 GCA_018262575.1 Pseudomonadota bacterium
GCTGTTCGCCGCCCTCGGCGTGCTGGCCGCCGCGACGCTGCTGATCAAGATCGCCGTCGACCGGCTGACGCTCCGCCTCATTCCCTGGATCGAGAAAGACTGACCTTTCGAAAGGACCCGCCCATGCGCCTTCTTCCCGCCCTCGCCGCCGCCCTTGTGCTCGCCGCCACACCGGCCGCCGCCGCCGACAAGCTGAGCGTGCTGCTCGAATGGTTCGTCAATCCCGACCACGCGCCGCTGGTGGTGGCCAAGGAAAAGGGCCTGTTCGCCGCCCACGGCCTCGACGTCGACCTGATCGCCCCGGCCGACCCGTCGGCGCCGCCGCGCCTCGTCGCCGCCGGACAGGCCGACGTGGCGCTGCACTACCAGCCGAGCCTTAATCTCGACGTCGACGCCGGCCTGCCGCTCGTCCGCTTCGGCACGCTGATCGAGACGCCGCTCAACACGCTGATCGTGCTGAAGGACGGACCGGTGAAGACGCTCTCCGACCTCAAGGGCCGCAAGATCGGCTATTCGGTGTCCGGCTTCGAGGACGCCATGCTCGGCCAGTTCCTGAAGAGCGCCGGTCTCAAGATTGACGACGTCGAGATGATCAACGTCAATTTCTCGCTGTCGGCGTCGCTGCTGGCCGGCCAGGTCGATGCCGTGGTCGGCGGCTACCGCAACTTCGAACTCAACCAGATGAAGATCGAGGGGCACGAGGGCCTCGCCTTCTACCCGGAAGAAAACGGCATGCCGGCCTATGACGAGCTGATCTACGTGACGCGCAAGGACCTCGTTGCCGACAAGCGCCTGCCGGCCTTCCTCGCCGCCGTCGAGGAAGCGACCATCTATCTCACCAACCACCCCGACGATGCCTGGGCGCTGTTCGTCAAGGCCTATCCCGATCTCGACGACGAGCTCAACCGGCGCGCCTGGGCCGACACGCTGCCGCGCTTTGCCAAGCGCCCGGCGGCGCTCGATGCCGGCCGCACCGCCCGCTTCTCTCAGTTCATGAAGGACGCCGGCCTGATCAAGACGGTGAAGCCGGTCGAGGACTACGCGGTGGAGCTGAGGTAAGCATCCGCCCGAAAAGTTGGGAGACTTTTCGGATAGGCGGATGCCCGACAAACAAATCCGCCCGAGAGGTCATAAACCTTTCGGGCGGCTCACATAGAGATCGGACACGTTAGCTCAGCCCTTGCAGACGACCTGCAGCTTGACCGGCTCGGCGCAGCCGCAGCCGTCCCCGCGGCAAGCCTCTTCATCGGCGCCGCCCGGCGGCTCGGCCGCCGTGGCGACAGCGAAGCGGATGCCGGCGATGACATCATCGATCCGCGGCTGGGCCACCGGCACGGTCTGGACGAAGCCGGCATAAAGGCGGCCATCGGGCTTGATGAAGAACAAGCCGGGCTCGACGTACCAGTTGGGCTCCTCGATGCCGTCGAAGACCTTGCCGTTTCCTTCGCTGAGATACAGGCCCCAGTCGCGCGCCTGGTCGAGCGTCAGCCCCCAGCAGACCGTCAGTTCATCGAGATGCCAGTCGCGCACTGTCTGCTCGGCCCGCTCACGATCATCGGCCGAGACGGCGAGGACGCGGACGCCGAGCTTGCGGAACTCTTCGTAGCGCGCCTCGTAGGCTTGCAGCTGCGCCTTGCAGAAGGGACAGTGCAGGCCGCTGTAGAACAGGACGAGCGTGAAATGCTCGGGCTTCTGGTCGCACAGCCGCCAGCACGGACCACCAACGGTCTTCACCCGGAGCGGGGGAACCGGCTGGTTCGGAATGAGGCGGTTGGGCATGGACATCGGAACGCTGAACTCGCAGGGCTTGTCGCACGACGATACGACAGGAATGACGACAATCGCCACTCTTGGCAACAGTCATAATGTGCCTATTGTGCGTTCACAGGGTAAGAAGCCATCCATCACGATTCGCGGAGCTAGCCGAAAGAATGGCGACTAAGCGTCCGGCGAAGGGCAATCAGCCGGAAAAGCCGGGGAATTTCAGCCCCAAGGCGCCCGCCACCAGCACGGCATTGAGCGACAGCACCAAGATGGTGGCGGCAATGGCCAGCCCGCCGGTGAGCCGGCCGTTGGCATAAGGACCCATGATATCGGCCCGGCGGGTCAACAGCACCAGGGCGATCATCGGCACCGGCAGCGCCAGCGACAGTACCACCTGGCTGACCACCAGGGCATCGGTGGCGTTGACACCGGCAGCGACCACCGCGAAGGCCGGCACCATGGTGATGAGGCGGCGCAGGAACACCGGGATCTCGAAGCGGACGAAGCCCTGCATGATCATCTGCCCGGCCATGGTGCCGACCACCGACGAGGAGATGCCGGAGGCGATCAGCGACACCAGAAACACGCCAGCGGCGGCGGCGCCGAGCAGCGGGGTCAGGGTGTGATAGGCGGTTTCGATCTCGGCGACGTCGCTGTGGCCGGCGTGGAAGGCCGAGGCGGCCATCATCACCATGGCGATGTTGACGATACCGGCGACGGCCAGGGCGGCCACCACCTCGATGTTGGAGAACTTCAGCACCTTGCGCCGCTCGCCCTCGTTGCGCACCGGGGCGCGGTGCTGGGTGAGGCCGGAGTGCAGGTAGACGGCATGCGGCATGACGGTGGCGCCGATGATGCCGACGGCCAGCGTCAGCGCACCGGCATCGGGCAGTTGCGGGGTGATGGCGCCAGCGGCGGCGGCGGTCCAGTCGATCGGGGCGATCAGCATTTCGATCAGGTAGCTGACGCCGATGACGCCGACGAGGCCGCCGATGATCAGTTCCATCGGCCGGAAGCCGCCACGGTCGAACATCAGGATCGCGTAGGTGACCACGGCGGTGATCACCATGCCGGTGAACAGCGAGGTGCCGAACAGCAGCGACAGGCCGATCGCCCCGCCCAGGAACTCGGCGAGGTCGGTGGCCATGGCGGCGATCTCGGAGACGATCCACATGAAGATCACCACCGGGAAGGGGAAATGGTCGCGGCTCATTTCGGCCAGGTTGCGGCCGGTGACGATGCCGAGCTTGGCCGACAGCGCCTGAAACAGCATGGCAACCAGATTGGCCATCACCACCACCCAGATCAGCGCATAGCCGTAGCCGGCACCGGCGGCGATGTTGGTGGCGTAGTTGCCGGGGTCCATGTAGGCGATCGAGGCAATCACCGCCGGGCCGACGAAGGCCAGCATGGCCCGCGGCCCCTTGAGACGGCCGGCCAGCGCTTCGCCGATGGCGACGGATGTGCGGAGCGTCATTCCGGTAGACGTCGAACCGAGGGCAGACTGGGAAATGACGGACATCACGATCACCTGGGTTACCTATGCTTTGAAATATAGCACGTGCTACATTCCCGTCAAGCTTGTTGCGACTAACTTGCAATTAAATCTGCCGGGCCGCGTCTGGTTCCATCGGCAGGGTGCCCTTGATTGGCGATTGCAAAACGTAGCCGGGGCTGCATAGAGTGCCGCGTCATCAAAGCGGCGCGTCGGGACAGCCCGGCCGCCACTGCCCCAAGGGACAGGACCCGCGAAGGATAGGACCATGCCGAGGGACGATCTCCCGTCCGCCGCCGAAGGCGGCATCCCGCCGGAGACGAGCGATGCCGATCGCTTCACCAACGCCCGCGCCATCCGCTCGACGGCTCTGTTCGAGGACTATACCGAGCTGATCGCCGACCTCAGCGAGGAGTTCGGCGAGGCACGCATCACCGACATCGCCCGCCGGCTCGGCGTCACCCATCCCACCGCCAACAAGGCGGTGCTCAGGCTGAAGCGCGAGGGCCTCGTCAACTCGCGCCCCTATCGCGGCGTGTTCCTGACCGAGGCCGGCGCCGCCATGGCGCGGGCGGTGAAGGCCCGCCATCGCCTGGTCGTCCGCCTGCTGATCGCCGTCGGCGTGCCGGCCGAGGCCGCAGAGATGGATGCCGAGGGCATCGAGCACTATGTCTCGGAGACGACGCTGAGGGCCTTCGAGGCGTATCTCAACAGCAAGGGCTGAGCCGGCCCCGCCGGGCATTGACAACCATCCCGCGAAGTTCTACTTCCCCGCCCGGTCCCTGGCGCCGGCCGCCCGCATGCTCCAAGCATTGGTGAAGCCAGTTTTCTTGTCTCCATCGGTTTTCGCACTCCGACGTGCGGCAATGCGGGCCCCTCATATGGTTTGCCGGAGTGTGCCGGGGGGCAAGTCATGTCCGAACGAGATCAAACGCATAATCCTTATCTTCACGGCTCGCTGACGCGGGTGTTCGTGCACACCGCCGCGCCGATCGTCCTGTTCATGACGGTCAGCGGCCTCTACACCGTGATCGACGCCCTGCTGCTCGGCCGGCTCGCCGGCCCCAAGGCGCTGACCGCCGTGACGCTGATGTTCCCGGTGATGATGCTGATCGTCGCCTTGCAGACCATGGTGTCCTCGGGCATGGCGTCGATCGTCGCCCGGGCGATCGGCGCCGGCAACATCCGCGCCGCCGAGGGCGCCGTCAACGCCGCCCATCTGCTGGCCCTTGTCGTCTGCGGCATCCTGATTCTGACGCTTCTGCTCGTTGGCGGACCGATGACGCAGGCGCTGTCGGACGGCGACCCGGAAATCGCTCGCATGGGCCTCACCTTCACCACCATCATGGTGGTGTTCTCGCCGATGAGCTTCTTCCTGTCGATCCAGGGCGACGGACTGCGCTCGGAAGGCAAGGTCGGCACCATGGCGGCGGTCGCCATCGCCGTGACGCTGCTCAACATCGTCTTCAACTACGTGCTGATCGGCCCGTTCGGCCTCGGCGTCGCCGGTTCGGCCGCCGGCACCGTGCTGGCGCAAGTGGTGGCGATCGCCATCGTGGTCTTCCTCCGCCTGTCCGGCCGCACGCGGCTGCCGCTGTATGCCCACGGCACCGGCTCGGTCCTTGCCTACTGGAAGGACATGCTCGCTCTCGGCGCGCCGCCGTCGCTCGGCCTGCTCGGCATCAGCCTGTCGAGCGCCCTGATCATCACCGACATCCAGCTGTGGTCGACCGACAACCAGGCCGCCACGGTTGCCGCCTATGGCGTCATCACCCGCATCATGACCTTCGCCTTCCTGCCGCTGATGGGCGTTTCCATGGCCTGCCAGTCGATCGCCGGCAACAACTTCGGCGCCGGCCTGCAGGGCCGGGTGAAGACAACACTGAACATCGCCTTCGGCGCCGCCGTCGTCTACGCGGCGCTGTTCGAGACGGCGTTCGTCTTGCTGGCGCGGCCGCTCGGCAGCCTGTTCGTCGACGATATCAAGGTGATCGCCGAGGTGGCGCGCGTCATGCCGGTCACCAGCATGACCTACGTGCTGTCGGCGCCGCTGATGATCCTCGGCGCCTATTATCAGGCGCTCGGCATGGCCGGCAGCGCGGCGGTCCTCAACCTCGTCCGCACCTATGTCATCGGCCTGCCGATCCTCGTGCTGCTGCCGATGGCAGTTGGCGAGATCGGCATCTGGATGGCTTATCCCGTCGGTGACGTGACGATGCTTGCCGTGGTGGCCGGCCTGCTGTTGTGGAACGCCCGCCGCCACCACCTCGTCTGGGGCATCTACCACCACAGCGCCGCATAAGAAAAAGGGCCGCCGCGTGCGCCGCGACGGCCCCCTTCTTTTCAAGGTGCCTCGAAGGTCATTCCAGGTTCTTGACGATCGTCTCCACCATCTTCTTGGCGTCGGCGAACAGCATCATCGTGTTGTCGCGGAAGAACAGTTCGTTCTCGACGCCGGCATAGCCCGAGCCCATGCCGCGCTTGACGAACAGCACCGTGCCGGCCTTCTCGACGTCGAGGATCGGCATGCCGTAGATCGGCGAGGCCTTGTCGGTCTTGGCGGCGGGGTTGGTGACGTCGTTGGCGCCGATGACGAAGGCGACGTCGGCGGTGGCGAACTCCGAGTTGATGTCCTCAAGTTCGAACACCTCGTCATAGGGTACCGACGCCTCGGCGAGCAGCACGTTCATATGGCCGGGCATGCGACCGGCCACCGGGTGGATGGCGTATTTCACCTCGACGCCTTCCGCCTTCAGCTTGTCGGCCATCTCGCGCAGCGCGTGCTGGGCCTGGGCGACGGCCATGCCGTAGCCGGGCACGATGATCACCTTGGAGGCGTTCTTCATGATGAAGGCGGCGTCCTCGGCCGAGCCCTTCTTGACCGGCCGCTGTTCCACTTCGCCGCCGGCCGCCGCCGTCTCGCCGCCAAAGCCGCCGAGGATCACCGAGATGAACGAGCGGTTCATGCCCTTGCACATGATGTAGCTGAGGATGGCACCCGACGAGCCGACCAGCGCGCCGGTAACGATCAGCGCCGTGTTGCCCAGCGTGAAGCCGATGCCGGCCGCCGCCCAGCCCGAGTAGCTGTTCAGCATGGAGACGACCACCGGCATGTCGGCGCCGCCGATCGGCACGATGAGCAGGCCGCCGAAAGCCAGCGACACCAGCACGATCAGCCAGAACACCAGGTGGCTTTCGGTGTTCACCAGCAGCACGATCAGCGCAACGAGCAGCACCGCCAGCCCGGCGTTGACCAAGTGGCGGAACGGCAGCAGGATCGGCTTGCCGCTCATCCGTCCGTCGAGTTTCAGGAAGGCGATCACCGAGCCGGTGAAGGTGACGGCGCCGATGGCGACGCCCAGACTCATCTCGATCAGCGCCTGCCCATGGATCGAGCCGGGCAGACCGATGCCGAAAGCCTCCGGTGCGTAGATCGCGGCGGCGGCCACCAGCACGGCGGCGAGGCCGACGAGGCTATGGAAGGCGGCGACCAGCTGCGGCATCGCCGTCATGGCGATCTTGCGGGCGATATAGGCGCCGGCACCGCCACCGATGACCAGGCCGATGACGATCAGCGTGTAGGCGCCGACAGACGGCTGGATCGAGGCGAGCGTCGTGACGATGGCGATCGCCATGCCGAGCATGCCGAGAAGGTTGCCGCGCCGGGCCGTCACCGGGCTGGAGAGGCCTTTGAGCGCCAGGATGAACAGGACGCCCGAGACCAGATAGAGGACGGCGGAGAGATTGGCTGTCATGTCCGTGTCCTCAATGCTTTTTCTTGTACATGGCGAGCATGCGGCTGGTGACCAGGAAGCCACCGAAGATGTTCACCGACGCCAGGACGACGGCGACAAAGCCGAAGCCGCGCGACACGCCGGTGCCCGGCGCCATGAACTCGACGCCGACCGCGAGCAGCGCGCCGACGATGATCACCGAGGAGATGGCGTTGGTCACCGCCATCAAGGGCGTGTGCAGGGCCGGCGTCACCGACCACACCACGAAGTAGCCGACGAAGATCGCCAGCACGAAGATGGACAGGCGGAACACGAAGGGGTCGATCACCCCGCCGGAAATCGCGTGGGCGGCGGCACCGGCCGCGTCGGCGGCCACCCCCGCCTGGCCGGAAGCGATGGCATCGGCGGCGGCATTGGCGGCACGCGCCGCTTCGGCGGCGAGGCGGGCCGCCTGCCGCGCCTGTTCAAGGGCCTGATCGGCCGTAAGCGTAGAGGACATCGGACGGTCTCCGCGTCAGTTCAGAAAGGCGGGATGGATGACGGCGCCGTCGCGCGTCAGCGCGGTCGCCTTGACGAGTTCGTCGTCCCAGTTGACGGCGAGAGCCTTGGCGGTCTTGTCGATCAGCGTCTCGACGAAGGCGAAAAGGTTCTTGGCGTAGAGCTGGGAGGCGGTGCCGGCGATACGGCCGGGCACGTTCTTGTGGCCGACGATGCGGATGCCCTCAGCCGTCGTCACCACCTCGCCGAGCCGCGCGCCCTCGACGTTGCCGCCCCGTTCGACCGCCAGGTCGACCAGCACGGACCCGGGCTTCATCGACTTCACCATGTCGGCCGACACGAGGCGCGGCGCCGGCCGGCCGGGGATCAGCGCCGTGGTGATGACGATGTCCTGCTTCTTGATATGCTCGGCGACCAGCGCCGCCTGCTTGGCCTGGTACTCGGCCGACATCGGCTTGGCGTAGCCCGCCGCCGTCTCGGCCTGCTTGAACTCCTCGTCCTCGACGGCGACGAACTTGGCGCCGAGGCTTTCCACCTGCTCCTTGGCGGCCGGCCGCACGTCGGTCGCCGTCACCACGGCGCCCAGCCGGCGCGCGGTGGCGATTGCCTGCAGGCCGGCGACGCCGGCGCCCATCACGAAGACGCGCGCCGCCGGCACCGTGCCGGCCGCCGTCATCATCATCGGAATGGCGCGGCCATATTCGTAGGACGCATCGATCACCGACTGGTAACCGGCCAGGTTGGCCTGGCTCGACAACACGTCCATCACCTGGGCGCGGGTGATGCGCGGCATGAATTCCATGGCAAAGGCAGTGACGCCCGTTTCGGCCATCGCCTTGATGGCGGCGTCGTCGCCGTAGGGGTCCATCATGGCGATGGCGAGCGCGCCCCTTTTCAGATGGGAGAGGATCTCCTGCGACGGGCGGCGCACCGTCAGCACCACATCGGCCTCGCGCACCGCGTCGGCCGCCGTCTCCGTCAACACCGCGCCGACCATCGAATAGTCAAAGTCCAGGATCAGCGACCGCAACCCCGCCCCGGCCTCGACCAGCACCGTGGCGCCCAGGCCGATGAAGCGCTTGGCCGTGTCGGGCGTTATAGCGACGCGCCCCTCTTCGGAATCGGGCTCTTTTAACACCGCAATCTTCATTGAGCTTCTCCAGGATGTCTCTCGTGCGCCGATGCCGGGAGAGCACCCATAGGTTCTCCCCCCGCCTTCCCTCCCCGGAACGCGGGCCAAGGCCGGCCAGACCTCCGGAAAAACTCCTAGAGCCTTTTGCTTGCGTAATGCAACGTAACCTTCGGAGGCGAAGGAGAGCACTGGACCGGCCAGCCGCCGCGTGTTCATCGATAGGTATCTGACCGAAAAGGGAAAACCCGCCGGCAGGCCGACGGGTTCATTTCTTTGCGCGCAAATACGTATCAACGATGGACGGTTATCCTTTCAGGGCGATCTCCGCGTCGAGCACTTCGAGTTCGCCGATCATCCGCTCGATCACCGAAAGGCCCATCTGCCAGAAGGCGGGGTCGGTGGCGTCCAGGCCGAACGGCGCCAGCAGCTCCTTGTGGTGCTTGGTGCCACCGGCTTCCAGCATGGCGAAATACTTGTCCTGGAAGCCGGCCTCGGCCGTTTCGAACACGGCATAGAGCGAGTTCACCAGGCAGTCGCCGAAGGCATAGGCGTAGACGTAGAACGGCGAGTGGATGAAGTGCGGGATATAGGCCCAGAAGGTCTCGTAGCCCGGCCCGAAGGTGATGGCCGGCCCCAGGCTCTCGCCCTGCACGGACAGCCAGGCCTCGTTGATCCGCTCGGCCGTCAGTTCGCCCTCGCGGCGGGCGGCGTGCACCTTGCGCTCGAAGGAATAGAAGGCGATCTGCCGGACCACCGTGTTCAGCATGTCCTCGACCTTGGAGGCCAACAGCGTCCGCTTCTCGGCCGGCGTCGCGGCGTTGCGCAGCAGCGACTGGAAGGTCAGCATCTCGCCGAACACCGACGCCGTCTCGGCCAGCGTCAGCGGCGTCGGCGCCATCAGCGCCCCCTGCCGGCCGGCCAGCACCTGATGCACGCCATGGCCGAGCTCGTGGGCCAGCGTCATCACGTCGCGCGTCCGCCCGAGATAGTTGAGCAGCACGTAAGGATGCGCCGACGGCACCGTCGGGTGGGCAAAGGCGCCGGGCGACTTGCCCGGCCGCACCGGCGCGTCAATCCAGCCCTCGTCGAAGAAGCGGCGGGCGATGGCGGCCATCTCCGGCGAGAAGCGGCCGTAGGCGTCGAGCACGGTTGCCTTGGCCTCGTGCCAGGGCACCGGCCGGGTGACGGCGCCGGGCAGCGGCGCGTTGCGATCCCAGTAGGGCATGGTGTCGCTGCCCATCCAGCGCGCCTTGAGCTGGTAGTAGCGGTGGCTGAGGCGCGGATAGGCCGCCCGTACCGCCTCGACCAGCGCGTCGACCACCTCGCGCTCGACGCGGTTGGCAAGGTGCCGCGAATCGGCGATGTCCTTGAAGCCGCGCCAGCGGTCGGAGATTTCCTTGTCCTTGGCCAGCGTGTTGGTGATGCGGGCGAAGATGCCGATGTTGTCGCCGAACACCTTGCCGATCGCCTCGGCCGCCGCCCGGCGCTTGGCCGGGTCCGCCTCCTGCAACAGGTGCAGCGTCGGCTCGATGGCCAGTTCCTCGCCATCCACCGGGAAGCGCAGGCCGGCGATGGTCTCGTCGAACAGCCGGTTCCAGGCCGAATAGGCGGTGATCGACTTGTCGTGGAACAGCTCCTCCACCCGGTCTTCGAGCTGATAGGGCTTGTCGAGGCGGATGTCGGTGAGCCAGGGCCGGTAGTGGGCGAGCGCCGGATCGGCAAAGCCGGCTTCGATCAGGCCGTCGTCGATGCGGTTGACCTCCAGCTCAAAGAACAGCAGGCCCGAGGAGATGGTGGTGATCTTCTCCTGTATGTCGCCGTAGAACGTCATGCGCTGGGGATCGGTGGTGTCGCCCGAATAGAGCAGCCCCGCATAGGACATCAGTCGTCCCAGCAGATCCTGCAGCTTCTCGTAGTCGGCGATCAGCTGGGCGAAGGCGGCGGCGCCGTCCGGCGCCTTGAGAAGCGCCTCGAGCCGGCCTTTCGCCCGACCGGCGAAATCGGTGGCCGCGTCGGCCGCCGCCTGGATGTCGCGCTGAATGGCCGGATCGTCGGGCGAGGCGTAGAGCGCCGACAGATCCCACTCCGGCAGCGTCTCGGCAACGGCGCCGGCCTCAGTGGGATGGAAGGCGGGACGGGGCAGACGGAAACGGCTCATCAAACGGCAACTCCAGCTAAGGCGCACGGCGCCATGCGCAAGATTACGTGCTCAAGGCATCGTCGATCAAGGGAATGTCGGGGGAAAATGGTGATCGACCGACCCAGCCTAACCTTCTCTTAACCCTTCCGTCGGCACAGTGCCCCGAATTGGCACAGACGCGGAAGGACGGACTAACGCATGGCCGGTCGAATCCTGATCGTTGACGACGATCCGATCCAGCGCCGCCTCCTTGAGGAGGCCGTCAAACGCTTCGGCCACGAGGCGGTCACCGCCGACGGCGGCGAGGCGGGCCTTGCCACGCTGGCCGCCGCGCCGGGTGACTTCCAGTTGATGATCCTCGACCTTGTCATGCCCGACCTCGACGGCATGGCGGTGCTCGAGCGTCTCGCCAAGACCGGCCAGACCCTGCCGGTGATCGTCCAGACCTCGCGCGGTTCGATCGACACGGTGGTTGGCGCCATGCGGGCCGGCGCCTTCGACTTCATCGTCAAGCCGGTCAATCACGAGCGGCTCGCCGTCTCCATCCAAAACGCCCTCAAGGTCTCCGCCCTCGAAGGCGAGATCCGCCGCGCCCGCCGGCCGGCCTCCACCGGCATCGGCTTCCGCGACATCATCACCAAAAGCCCGGAGATGGCCCGCGTCCTCCGCCTCGGCGAACGCGCCGCCACCTCCGGCATCCCCATTCTGGTCGAAGGCGAGAGCGGCGTCGGCAAGGAACTGGTGGCCCGCGCCATCCAGGGCGCCTCCGACCGGCGCCACAAGCCTTTCGTCACCGTCAACTGCGGCGCCATCCCGGAAAATCTGGTCCAGAGCACGCTGTTCGGCCACGAGAAGGGCGCCTTCACCGGCGCCATCGACCGCCACACCGGCAAGTTCCAGGAAGCCCACACCGGCACGCTGTTCCTCGACGAGGTGGGCGAGTTGCCGCTCGACGTCCAGGTGCAGCTGCTGCGCGCCATCCAGGAGGGCGAGATCGAGCCGGTCGGCTCCCGCCGGGCGCAAAAGGTCGACTTCCGACTGATCTCGGCCACCAACCGCCGCCTGCTCGACATGGTGAAGGAGGGCCGCTTCCGCGAAGACCTCTATTACCGGCTCAACGTCTACCCGATCTTCGTGCCGCCGCTCCGCGACCGCCGCGAGGACATCCCGCTGCTGGTCGAGCACTTCGTCTCCCGCTTTGCCGCCGAAGAGGGCAAGCGGCGCATCACCGGCATCCGGCCCGACGCCGTCGCCATGCTCAGCGCCTTCAACTGGCCGGGCAACATCCGCCAGCTCGAGAACGCCGTCTTCCGCGCCATCATTCTCTGCGACGGCGGCGACCTCACCGTCGACGAGTTTCCGCAGATCGCCGCCCAAACCGGCCACGTCTCGGCCATCCGCCGCGTCGAGGGCGCCGACGCGCCGCCGCCGGCCGAACCGGTGATCATTGAAAGCAGCGCCCCGTCGGCGGCATCGGAGGACGGCCTGATCGGCGTTGCCGTCAACTCGGGCCCGAGCAACGACCCGGCGCCCTTCGGCTTCCTGCGCTCGCTGGCCGACGACGGCCACGTCCGCCCCCTCGAGGCGATCGAGGAGGAGATGATCCGCCTCGCCATCGACCATTATAGCGGCCGCATGGCCGAGGTGGCGCGCCGGCTCGGCATCGGCCGTTCGACGCTGTATCGCAAGCTCAAGGAATACGGCCTCGCCGACGGCGACGACGACGCGGGTGTGGCCGCTGAGTAACAAGAAGCCCGTAATCGACCTTTGGCGATGGGTCGACCTTGCCGACGCGCCGCCGAACCGCCAAACAAACCTTATTACATTCCGCGTCAGGCCCGATCGCCCGAAGGAATGGCCGTGGTGAACGTCATGATCCCCTCGCTGTCCAGACTTCTTCTCTCTACCGCCGTGATCGGCCTCGGCCTATCCGCCGTGCCGGCTCGTGCCGAGCCCGGCTTCGACCCGTTTGCGGCCACGACCACCGACAGCGCGACGCCGGGAGCGATCGAGACCAAGACCCTGCCACCCGCCGCCGACACGCCGCCCGCCGTGACGGCCGCACCTGTCGCAGCCGCCGCGCCAGCCGATCCCGTGGCGGCGCCCGTCGATCCGGCGTCGGTGCCGGCCAAAGCTGCCGCGCCGATCGTCGATCCGGCGACGACGCCGGCTGTCGCCACGGCCGTCCCCGGCATGTCGGTCGATCAGGCGATCATCGCCGAGATCGGCAAAGTGGTCGCCTCGGCGACCGGCGACGCCCGCCGCCGGGCCGACGCCGTCGCCAAGGTCTACGCCGCCCGCGGCAACCAGCCGATCTGGGTCGAGGGCGAGCAGTATTCCGACAAGGCCAAGGCGGTGATCGCCCGCCTTGCCGACGCCGTGGCCGATGGCCTCAACCCGATCGACTACGCCCTGCCCGAGACCGGCCTGACCGCCGCCGACGCCGAACTCGTCGCCAACGCCGACCTCCGCGTTTCCATGGCGGTGGCCACCTTCGCCGAGCAGGCCTCCGGCGGCCGCGTCGCACCGCGGACCATCTCCAAGGACATCACGCGGACGCCCGAGCGCATCCCCGCCGACAGGGCCCTTGCCACCGTCGCCGATGCCACCGACGTCGCCGCCGCTCTCGACGGCTTCAATCCGCCGACCGATGGCTTCCGGCACCTCAAGGCCATGCTGGCCGAGGTGCGTGCCACCAAGGACAGTGCCGAGCCGGCGCCCGAGCCGGTCGCCCTCGCCAAATCACTGAAGCCAGGCATGAGCGACGAGGGCGTGCCCGCCCTGCGCAAGCGGCTTGGCGTCGCCGTGCCCGACGTCGAAATCGACCCGGCGTTCTACGATGAGCCGCTGGTCACCGCCGTCGAGGCCTTCCAGAAGGAGAACGGCCTTGCCGCCGACGGCGTCGTCGGCAGCCGTACGCTCGCCGTTCTCAATGGCGCCCATCGCGACGTCGAGGGCGAGATCATCGCCAACATGGAAATGTGGCGCTGGATGCCACGCGATCTCGGCCAGGACTACGTCCTCGTCAACATTCCCGAGTTCAAGGTCCGCGTGGTTCGCCACGGACTGCAGGTGCACGAAGCACGCGTCGTGGTCGGCAAGACCAGCAACCAGACGCCGGTGTTCTCCGGCGAGATGCAGTACCTGGTGGTCAACCCCTACTGGCACATTCCGGAATCGATCAAGGTCAAGGAGATGCTGCCGCAGATCCAGGCGGATCCGGCAGGCTACTTTGCCCGCCACGGCTACGAAGTGACCTGGGATGGCCAGCTCATCGATCCCACCCGCATCGTTTGGGACGAGAACGCGGTGAAGGCAGTCGGCATCCGCCAGGTGCCGGGCGAGGCCAACGCGCTGGGCAACATCAAGTTCATGTTCCCCAACAAGCACGCCGTCTACCTGCACGACACGCCGCTGCGCAGCCTGTTCAACCGCGACGTCCGCGCCTTCAGCCACGGCTGCGTCCGCGTCGACGACCCCATGGCTTTTGCCGATGCGGTGCTGCAGGGCGATCCGGAATGGACGGTGCCCAAGCTGCAGGCGATGTTCGGCGGCGACGAGCGGCGGGTGGACATCGCTACCCATCTCAAGGTGCATCTGGCCTATTTCACCGCTTTCGTCGATGACGGCGGCAAGCTGCAGCTTCGCGACGATATCTACGGCCATGTCCAGGCCATCAAGAAGGCGCTTGGCATGTCGCAGGTCTGACCGACACCCCTCGGACTGGCGCTCAAACACCTGCTTTGCCCTTGGCGGAGCGGGTCTTTTGGCATTTCCACCGTGCTTTAAACTACCCACTTGGCCTTTCGCCCGGTGGCGGGTATTGTACGCCCCGTGAAATCCAGGGGACGTTTCCGATTATTGAAGATGAAGCCGGCCGTGATGGGCTTACGGTAAACCGTTGCTTAATTATCTCCGCCAATAATCCAGATTGGCTGGAGACGAGAGCAAGCGGATAAAGACGCGTGGAAACCCGGACAATGACCACACCATCAGGGAGAGGAATCGCTTCGATGAAAGCATTGAGGGCTTTCGGCGTAACGGCGAACATCTCCTCTTCCCGCCTCGCGCTTGCCGCCGGTCGCGCGGCGCTCGGGGCCTTCGTGGGCACCGCCACGGCGCTGGCGCTTTTCGCCTCGGTGGCGAAGGCGGCCGACAACCGCACCCTCGACCTCTACAACATGCACACCAAGGAACGGCTGACCATCGTCTTCAAGAAGGATGGCCGCTTCATTCCCTCGGCTCTTTCCGAGCTCAACCGCTTCCTGCGCGACTGGCGACGCAACGAGGCGACCCGCATGGACCCGCGCCTGTTCGACACGGTGTGGGAACTCTACCAGAAGTCCGGCTCGCGCCAGCCGATCCAGGTGGTTTGCGGCTACCGGTCGCTCGCCACCAACAACATGTTGCGCTCCCGTTCGTCGGCCGTCGCCAAGCATAGCCAGCACTCGCTCGGCAAGGCGATGGACATGAACATTCCCGACGTGTCCGTCAACAAGCTGCGGATGATCGCCGTCCAGATGCAGAACGGCGGAGTCGGCTGGTATCCGTCGGCCAACAGCCCGTTCGTCCATATCGACGTCGGCTCGGTTCGTGCCTGGCCGCGCCTCAGCCGCACGCAGCTCGTCGGCCTGTTCCCCGACGGCAAGACCGCCCATCTTCCGGCCGATGGCAAGCCCCTGCCCGGCTACAGCCAAGCGCTCGCCGAACTGCAACGCAACAAGGGCGCTGCCCCGGTCGCCATGGCCTCCGCCTCGTCCTCCGGCACGAGCAGCAAGGGTGGCGGCCTGCTCACCATGCTGTTCTCGAACGACGAGGAGGACAGCGCCGAGGAGATCAACTCGGCCGGCAGTGATGACGGTGCTCCGGCTGTCGCCGCGCGGCCGGCTCCGGCCGCTCCGCGGCTGGCCCCGGCCACCGTTGCGCCTGCCGCCCCCACCGCGCCCGTGCTGACCGCCGCCTTCACGCCACCGCCGCCTGCCGCCCCGGCTCGTCAGATAACCAGCTTCGCCGAAGCGACGCTGCCGGCCGGCCTCGAGCCCGCCGCCGTGCCGCAGCTCACCGGTGCCGATCGGTTGGCGATGGACAACGTGCCGCTGCCGCAGGCCAAGCCGTCGGAGATCGCCGAGACCGAGCTGGCCATGCTCGACGCGCCCATGATGCTGCCGCCGACGAAGCCGCCAATGCCCGTTGAAGCGCCGCTGCCGCTGGCCGCCAGTCGTGAAGACGCCATCGCCGCCCAGCTCGCCTTGGCCGAAGTGGCCCAGGATCAGGCGCCGCCCGCCTCCGCTCTGTCCTTCGCGCCCCCCACCGCCGAACCGCCGCTGCCGGTGGCGGCCGCGCGCCAGCCGGTGCACATGGCCGCCCTGGTTCCGACGCCGCGCAAGCCGGCACCGCCAGCGACCAGTCTCGCCCGGCCGGTGATCGATGGCGGCAAGAGCGACATGTTCGGCAACATCGAGCTGCCGGACATCGTCTCCGAGGATGGCCCGTCGCTTCTCGACGGTAGCCAGTCCGTCTACTGGGGTCGCTTCCGGACCCTGACCCATCCGGACCAGTTGCACATCGCCACGCTGTTCGAGGCGCCGAAGCAAGTGGTCAACACCACCTTCTCGGCCCAACCCTATGGCGCCCTGGTGTCAACCCGCTTTGCCGGTACGGTAACGGCGCCGACCGAAGTCATCGACTTCGCCTCGCGCCAGCTGGCCATGCGCTGAAATCCATTGCGACGACAAGAAAATGCCGGCCTTGATGGCCGGCGTTTTCGTTTCGGGCAGCGCTCGACGGCGGTTCCGCCCAACAGAGGGGCGTTGGCAGGTTGGTCAGGCGATAACCACCGCATCACCGCCGAACACCCGCAGCACGGTGAGGCGGCCGGTGGCAAAGGCGCCGGTGTCGATGCCGATGCGCCCCGGCGCGAACACCGGCTCGTTGGCCGGCGTATGCCCGTGCACCACGGTGACGCCAAGGCCGTGCGGCTGGCTGACGAAGGGCTCGCGGATCCACATGAAATCGTCGTCGTCCTGCTCCTCGAGCGGTACGCCGGGACGAACGCCAGCGTGGACGAACAGCGTATCGCCAAACCGCACCGATATCGGCAACCGGCTGAGAAAGTCGAGATGCGCCGCCGGCACGGTTCCCCGAATCAGCAGGCCGAGGCCGGCCGTGCCGCCGCGGTGCCGGGCCAGGCGCGACAGATCGATGCCATAGGATTCGAGCGTCTGCTCGCCGCCGAACTCCAGCCACCCCATGTTCGCCTGGGGATCACCGACAAAGGCGAGGAACGTCTCGTCGTGGTTGCCGCACAGCGACAGGCGCTCAAAGCCGGGCGGTGGCGCGCCGATCAGATGATCGATCACATCGGCCGACTGCGGTCCGCGGTCGACGAGATCGCCGAGGCAGAGAATGATCCGGCGTTCGGCAGGGACGCCGGCGGCATCGTCGACGATCCGCTGCTCGGCGGCCCGAAGTTCGGCAAAACAGCCGTGCACATCGCCAATGGCATAGACGACGGTGCCCCTCGGATCGATGTCGATACGCTCGCGACGACTCGTCGGCGGACCCGCCTCCGATTTCGCACCAAGACCAAAAAACGATCGAACCGCGGTCAGCAATGCGGGGCTCCAAGCTGGGGAAGGCAATAAACCGGCGCGGCCATCGTCGGCGCGCTCAGCCTGCGGTCACTATTGAGGCCCGCCGATGCCCCTTGTCATTAAGTATTTATCCGGTCTACGCTCTGCAAGGTCCAGCGATTTTTGCTGGTCGTCGGCGAATTTTGGCGAGACGGTTAAGGCAGGCCGAGGTAGAGAGGGGCGGCAAACGGCAACCGTGCCGTTCGGTTCCGCGCCAAGGCATCGGCGCGACCGACCACAGGCTCTTCGCAGCGGTGGGTGCCAGATTTTGGGGACGGTACATTGAGGAAGGTAGTGATGGAGTCACTGAAGCTGTCCGCGCCCTTCATCGGCCTGTTCTCAGCCGGGGTGCTTTGCCTCGGCCTTTATGGGATAAGCGTGGAGTCTGCCCTCTTCCTCAGAACGGCCGGCACCGCCCCCGACCGGCTGCAGTCGGTGGCGGCCGACCCGGACGTGCCCTACCTGTCCAGCAAGCGAGCCCTCAGCCTGTTCGACGAGGATTGCCGCAAACTCGCCTTCGAGCAAACCTCCGTGCCGATTCCCGTCGAGGACCAGCCACGCCTCAACGAAGCCTGTTTTGCCCGCGCCCGATTTCTGGTGGAAGCGGCGCCCGGCAACGCCCGCCTGTGGCTGACCCTCGCCCAGTTCGCCGTCACCCAGCCCGATCAGCGTAACACGGTGTTCCACGCCGTCGAGCGCAGCCGGGCCTACGGCCCCTGGCAATACTCTCTGGCCGTCGCGCGGATGCGGTTGGTCTCCACCCTGCCGGATGCTCCACCGGCGGTCAAAGCAATCGACGACGCCGATATCCAGACGCTGGCCGCCAGTAGCCGGGGGCGCGATGCCCTCGCGCAGATCTACATAGCAACGCCGGACCAGCGCGACCGCATCACGGCGGCGATCGAAAAACGGCCGCCGAATGACCAGAAGTCTTTCCTGGGCCGCATCAAGCGCAATATGCAATGAGCCGCGGGCGGCGGTTTTCGCCGCCCTATCGCACGGACCGCCTGACGTCGGCGAGGATCAGCGGCAGCAGCGTGCTGACCTCGGTGCTCGTCATGCCCGGCCGGATGCGCCGGTCATAGAGCATGGACACCACCGCCCGATCAAACGGCATCAGGCGATCGTGCCGCGAACGGTCGTTGAACACCGAGGCATAAAGCGCCGCGTTGTCGTTCATCGGGCCGAGCCCCTGCAGGATCTCCTCGACCATGCAGCGGCGGAACAGGCTGTCGCCTTCATCGGAGACGATCACCGCCGTGGAGCGGACGATGCCGAGCGAACTCGGGAACACCCGGACGAGACATTGCCCCGGCACGGCGGCCCGCGACGAGCCGAGCACGTCGGTCCGCACGGTGTCGACATAGTCGGCGCGATCGACCACGTAGACGGTGAAATTCGGGCTGTCACCAGGTCCGGCCATGCGAATATCGAGGCCCCGCACAAGGCGCGGCAGGCGCGCCACAAAGCCGGTGATCTCGCGCTGCCGGTCCTTGTCGGCGAGATTGACGACTCGGATGCGAACGGCGCCGTTGAACTTCTTGACGCCGCTGCCCGCTGCGAGGCCGCCGTATTCCACGCCGAACACCGTCTTCTGGAAGCCATCCAACAGCTCGTCGTCGGAGAATCTGACGATGCTCTCGGCCCGCGCCGGACCGGCAACAAGGCCACCGACCGTCGCCAGAGCAACCAAGAGCAGCATCAACCCGAACACCGTCCTGAAAGCCACCATAACCGCCTCGTCGCAAGGGGATGGAAAACGCCTCGAACCCAAGTGCAAGAATTGACCAGAGCTTATCGCCGGTCAATGCAATCGATCACGACAGCGTGATGTAATTGTGACCATTGACATCCAATAAGTAGGCACAATAGCGCTTCCGTCGTCCCAGGTCGGCGCCTCTCCGTCGGCTGCTTGGCAACGGCGCGCCTTTCGTGCAAAACGAAAGGCGAACAGTCGGCGCCATGTGCCGATTCGGCCAGTGGAGCGAATTCGGCATCTGGAGTCCGGCCGGCATTGAGCTGGCGATCAAATGCCGGATTCAGAAATCCACTGGAAACAACAAGTTGCTGCCAGCGGGACCTCCGCTTTGCGATCAGGCTGTTCCGGCCTGATCGACGGATGGTCCAGGGGCGCCGGAGACGATCGGACCACCATGAGCGAAGAGAGCCGCCTCGTCACGGGCGAGAAGCGCGCCGAGGACTTCGAGCAGTCGATCCGCCCGAGCGCGCTTTCCGAGTTCGTCGGCCAGGCGTCGGCGCGCGCCAATCTCCAGGTGTTCATCGAAGCCGCCAAAACGCGCAAGGAAGCCCTCGATCACGTGCTGTTCGTCGGCCCGCCCGGCCTCGGCAAGACGACGCTGGCCCAGATCGTCTCGCGCGAGCTCGGCGTCAACTTCCGCGCCACCTCCGGACCGGTGATCGCCAAGGCCGGCGATCTCGCTGCCCTCCTCACCAATCTCGAGGAGCGCGACGTCCTGTTCATCGACGAGATCCACCGCATGAGCCCGGCGGTGGAGGAGATCCTCTATCCGGCCATGGAGGACTACCAGCTCGACCTGATCATCGGCGAGGGGCCGGCCGCCCGCTCCGTCCGCATCGATCTTGCCAAGTTCACGCTGGTCGGCGCCACCACCCGCCTCGGCCTGTTGACGACGCCGCTCAGGGACCGCTTCGGCATCCCCATTCGCCTCGAATTCTACACCACCGAGGAGTTGGAACTGATCGTCCGGCGCGGTGCCCGCATTTTCGGCATCGGCATCGCCGCCGACGGCGCCGCCGAGATCGCCAAGCGGTCGCGCGGCACGCCGCGCATCGCCGGTCGCCTGCTGCGCCGCGTCCGCGACTTCGCCATCGTCGCCGGTGCCGAGACGATCACCGCCGACATCGCCGACAAGGCCTTGCTCCGGCTCGACGTCGACCCCATCGGCCTCGACGCGCTCGATCTGCGCTATCTCAACACCGTCGCCCTCAGCTTCAATGGCGGCCCGGTCGGCATCGAGACCATCGCGGCGGCCATCGCCGAGCCGCGCGACGCCATCGAGGACATCGTCGAGCCTTATCTCATCCAGAAGGGCTTCGTGCAGCGCACCCCGCGTGGCCGCCTGCTGACGCCGCACGCTTTCCGTCACCTTGGCTTTGCCGTGCCGAAGACCGCCGAGGAGGCCCAGTTCACGCTGTTTTCCAACGGTGAGGAGGAGTGAAATGACCCGCGCCCTTGTCATCATCGACGTACAGGCCAACCTGTTCGACGAACCGCGCGCCTTCCGAATCGCCGAGGTGGCCGCCCTCCTTGACCGCAAGGCGGCCGAGGCGCGCGCCGCTGGCGCACCCGTGATCTTCATCCAGCACGAGGAAGCGGGCTGCGAATGGGAACGCGGCACGCCCGGCTGGGAGTTCCATCCCTCGCTCGCCCCGCGTCCCGGCGATACCGTCGTCGCCAAATCCTTCTGTGACGGCTTCCGCGACACCGACCTTGCCGCCACGGTTCAACGGCTCGGCGTCGACGGAATCGTGGTCGGCGGCTATGCGTCCGACTTCTGCGTCGACACCACCGTCCGCGCCGCCGCCTCGCGCGGCATCCCGACCACGGTGATCGCCGACGGCCACACGACATCGGACCGGCCGCACCTTTCGGCCGCCGACGTGGTGCGCCACCACAGCTGGGTGTGGTCGCGGTTCGACACGCCGGTTTCGGTCGCCCTTGCCGAGGACATCGCTTTTTGACCGTCCATCGCCTCGCCGTCCGCGTTTATTTCGAGGATACCGACGCTGGCGGCATCCTGTATCACGGTAGCCACATGCGTTTTTTCGAGCGCGGCCGCACCGAGTTCCTGCGCGACCTCGGCATCAGCCAGAGCGCCACCGCCGACCGCACCGGGCCGGACGCACTGCTGTTCGTCGTCCGCAAGTTTGCCATCGAGTACAAGAAGCCCGGCTTTCTCGACGATCTCCTGACGGTGGAGACGGAAATCGGCGCCATCTCCGGCCCCCGGTTCACCGTCCTCCAGCGCCTCCTGCGCGAGGGCGACATCATCGCCGCCGCCGAAGTCGAGGTGGTGGCGACCGGCGGCAACGGCCGGCCGCGCCGCCTGCCACCGGCCATGGCCGCGCTGATCGGCGGGGCACGCTGAAAACGGCCACCACGGTAAACCCTTCCTTAACCATACCATAGGATGACAGGAACGGGACCCCGGCGCCGTCGGCGGCGGAACCCGTCCCGGCGGCAGGGGGGCGAAATCCCTCGGTTTCCTGAGCGTCAAGTCCCGTTTTCGCCAAATTTGGGCGCCATGTGGAAGTCCTGGCATCACCGCATGCCGCCACAGCCCACCCTGGCCGACGCGCGACCCAGCGCCAAGAAATCCCGCCCTATTCTGCGGACAAACGGAAGACACTCATGAATGCGGTCGAACTGACCCAGAACGCGCTCGCAACACCGGCCGTCGAGGTGTCCGTCTGGGCATTGTTCTGGCAGGCGAGTTTCGTCGTGAAGGCGGTAATGCTCGGCCTCCTGGCGTCCTCCGTCTGGTGCTGGGCGATCATCGTCGACAAGATTGTCGCCTATGGCCGCGCCCGCCGCTCGATGGACCATTTCGAGAAGGTCTTCTGGTCCGGCCAGTCGCTCGAGGAGCTCTACCGCTCGCTGACCTCGCGTTCCAACGAGGGCCTCGCCGCCATCTTCGTCGCTGCCATGCGCGAATGGAAGCGCAGCCACGAGGCCGGCCGTGTTTCCTTCCAGGGCATCACCGACCGCATCGGCAAGGTGATCGACGTCACCATTTCCCGCGAGATGGAGCGCCTCGAGGCGCGCCTGATTTTCCTTGCCACCCTCGGCTCGGCCGGCCCGTTCATCGGCCTGTTCGGCACCGTCTGGGGCATCATGAGCTCGTTCCAGGCCATCGCCACCTCCAAGAACACCAGCCTCGTCGTGGTGGCACCGGCCATCTCCGAGGCGCTGCTCGCCACCGCCATGGGCCTTGCCGCCGCCATTCCGGCGGTGCTCGCCTACAACAAACTTTCCGCCGACGCTGCCAAGCTCGGCTCGCGCATGGATGGCTTCGCCGACGAGTTCGCCGCCATCCTGTCGCGCCAGATCGACGACAGGAGCTGAGCCATGGGCATGGGTGTCGCAGGGGGATCCCCCGCCGGCAGCCGGCGTCGCCGGCGTCGCCACGCCCATGGGGTGATGAGCGAGATCAACGTGACGCCGATGGTCGACGTCATGCTGGTGCTGATGATCATTTTCATGGTGGCAGCACCGCTGCTGACCGTCGGCGTACCGATCGACCTGCCGGAAACCGCCGCCAAGCCGATGGAAGGCCAGACCGACCCGATCAACATCTCGGTCGACTCCGCCGGCAAGGTGTTCATCCAGGAGAGCGAGATTTCCCTCGACGAACTGGTTCCCAAGCTGATGGCCGTCGCCAAGAACGGCGTCGAGGATCGCATCTACGTGCGCGGCGACAAAACCACCGACTATGGCACCGTGATGCGCGTCATGGCCCGCATTTCTGCGGCCGGCTTCAAGAAGATCGGTCTCGTCACGCTAGAGGAACAGGGGACGGCCGCGGCGCCGTCCGGCTGATACATGCGCATAGGTCTCACGACATCGATCATCGGTCACGTCATGCTGTTCGCCTGGGGATTGGCATCCTTTTCCGGCGCGAAGCCGTTTGACACCACGCCGGTCGACGCATTGCCGGTCGAGCTGGTACCGATCGCCGACGTGTCGAAGATCGCTGAAGGCACCAAGACCGCGCCGAAATCCGACAACGCTTCGCAGGCCAAGGTGAAGACGCCGACGCCGCGCCCCGAGTCGCAGCGGGCGGGTGCCGCCAAGGTCGACCAGTCGACGCCGATCACCGAGAAGGTCACCGACACCGCCGCCGCCAAGACGGCCGAAGCGCCGCCGCCACCGCCGCCCAAGGCCGCGCCGCCCAAGCCGGTCGAACCGCCGCCGCCGGCTGAGAAGCCGGCCGAGCCGAAGATGGCGGCGCTGGAGGAAACTCCCAAGGCCGACACCGGCGAGATCGCCGAGAAGATCAAGGAAGCCGACAAGCCGGCGCCAGTGCCGCCCAAGCTGCCACCGATCAAGCCGAAGCCGCCGGCCCCGACGCCAACCGAAGATACGGCCGACGAGCCGGACAAAGCCGATGCCAAGCCCGCCAAGGAAAAGCCCAAGCAGACCCAGAAGGATTCCAAGAGCGAGGAATTCGACCCCAACGAGATGGCGGCGCTGCTCAACAAGGTCGACCCGTCCGGCGGTGGCGGCAAGGAATCCGACAAGGAGGCCTCGCTGGGTTCGGAAAACCAAACCGGCCCGGTGGCCGACATGAGCCAGAGCGAGCTCGACGCGCTGACGGCGGCGGTCACCGCCTGCTTCAATCCGCCGGTCGGCGCCGAAGGCGTCGACCAGATGGTCGTGCCGCTGCGCGTGACCTTCACCGTCGACGGTGACCTCGCCGGGCCGCCGGAGATCAAGTCAATCCCGCCCGGCCCGGCCGGCCAGGCGGTCGCCGAGGCGGCCGTACGCGCCGTTCAGCGCTGCGCACCCTACCCGTTCCTGCCAAAAGACAAGTTCGACAACTGGCAGGTCGTGAACATGAATTTCACCCCGCCACCGTCCTACTGACGCGGCGAGCAAGCACGTTGAACCGGACTGCCGCATCGCCCGATCGGGCACGTCCGGAACACCCGTCTGGGAGCACCTCAGAATGAACAAACTGGTCCGCACACTCTTCGCCGCGCTGACGGCCCTCGCCGCCCTCGCCGCGGCGGCGCCATCGAACGCCGAGATCACCATCAACATCAACGGCGGCAACGTTCAGCCGCTGCCGATCGCCATCCCGAACTTCGTGGGCAGCGGCGACACGGCAGCCGTCGGCCAGCAGATGGCCGGCGTCATCGCCGCCGACCTGCAGCGCTCAGGCCTGTTCCAGGTGCTGAACCAAGCCTCCTTCGTCGATCGCATCCTTGACCCCAACGCGATGCCCAACTTCCAGAACTGGCGGGTGGTCAACGCCCAGGCGCTGGTGTCGGGCGGCATCGTCCGCGCCGCCGATGGCCGGCTGCAAGCCGACTTCCGCCTGTGGGACGTCTTCGGCGGCACCCAGTTGGCCGGCCAGCAGTATTTCACCACGCCGGAGAACTGGCGCCGCATCGCCCACATCATCGCCGACGCCATTTATGAGCGGCTGACCGGCGAGAAGGGCTATTTCGACACCCGCATCGTCTTCGTCGACGAAAGCGGCCCCAAGGGCAACCGCGTCAAGCGCCTCGCCCTGATGGATCAGGACGGTGCCAACGTCCGCTTCCTCACCAACGGCCGCGACCTCGTGCTGACGCCGCGCTTCTCGCCGACCACCCAGCAGGTCACCTACATGTCCTTCGGCGTCAGCGAGCCGCGCGTCTACCTTCTCAACATCGAGAACGGCCAGCGCTCGCTCGTCGGCAACTTCCCGAACATGACCTTCTCCCCGCGCTTCTCGCCCGATGGCGGCTCGGTCGTGATGAGCCTCGAGCAGGGCGGCAACGCCAACATCTACGCCATGCCGATCGGCGGCGCGCCGACCCGCCTGACCAATACGGCGGCGATCGACACCTCGCCGTCCTATTCGCCCGACGGCTCGCGCATCGTCTTCGAGAGCGATCGCGGCGGCAACCAGCAGCTCTACGTGATGAGCGCCGGTGGCGGCAGCGCCAACCGCATTTCCTTCGGCAGCGGCCGCTATGGCACGCCGGTGTGGAGCCCGCGCGGCGACCTGATCGCCTTCACCCGGCAGAGCGGCGGCGGCTTCGCCATCGGCGTGATGAAGCCGGATGGCTCCGGCGAGCGCATTCTCACCGAGGGCTTCCACAACGAAGGCCCGACCTGGGCGCCCAACGGCCGCGTCATCATGTTCTTCCGTGACGCCGGTGGCCCGAATGGCGGCCCGCAGCTCTGGTCGGTCGACCTGACCGGTCGCAACGAGCAGAAGATCCCGACGCCGAACTTTGCCTCCGACCCCGCATGGTCGCCGTTGCTCAAGTGACAAGATCGTCGGCACCGGACGTCTTCCGGTGCCGCTTCACCATCAAAAGGTCGGAAATTCGGGACTTTATGTTTTGTTAACCATGTCTTTGAACGCCGGCTTAACCAAAGCCGTTTACCAAGACTCTCGAAACATCCGGTCAGCACGTATTTGAGGAATACCGGGATCATGACGACAATGACCAGCCTTTTCAGCCGCCGTGGGGCACTTGTCCTCGGCCTAGCCCTTCTCGCCGCCGCCTGCGCCAAGAGCCCGAGCGAGCTCGACGGCCAGCTCGCCGGTGGTGCCGGTGGCGCCGGTGCCGCGACCCCTGGCAGCGCCCAGGACTTTGTAGTCAACGTCGGCGACCGCGTGTTCTTCGACACCGACTCGACCTCGCTCAATGCCGAGGCCCAGTCCGTCCTCGGCCGTCAGGCCCAGTGGCTGGCGCTCTACCCGCGCTACACGGTCACCGTCGAGGGCCACGCCGACGAGCGCGGCACCCGCGAATACAATCTCGCGCTCGGCGCTCGCCGCGCCAAGGCCGCCCAGGACTTCCTCGCCGCCCGCGGCGTTACCGGCAACCGCATTCGCACCATCTCCTACGGCAAGGAGCGCCCGGTCGCCCTCTGCGATCAGGACAGCTGCTGGGCGCAGAATCGCCGTGCCGTCACCGTGCTGAACACTGGCGGCTGATCTCCGCCCGCCATCGCCGCCACACCCCAGGCACGATCATCCCGGAATTCCCTCGCGGAATCCGGGATTTTCGTATGATGGCCGCAATACCGCCGAAGTCCGGCGCTTTATGTCGGCGGCAAGGACCGGAGTGTCTGTCGCTCCGTCCGGAAATCGTCCTCCGGGGTTGCGCCGGTGACGGTCTCATGGTCCTGTCTTCGATGAAGGCGTCCTCCGGCCGGTGGACCAACGGCAGCACGGGGGCGCCGCCAGAATCGCCTGTGGGGTATCCGAGCTGATGACCAGCCGCCTCTTCCGTCCGCCAAGCTTTGTCCGTTCCACCGCGTTGGCCATCGTCGCGCTTGGCGCCGCCATTCTGATGGCCGGCCCCGCCTCGGCGGGCCTGTTCGGTTCTGATCCGACGCCGCCGGCCAACATTCCCGGCCAGCAGGATCTCGCCCAGCAGGCGGTCCGCATGGACAACATGGAGCAGCAGATGCGCTCGCTGAGCGGCCGCATCGACGAACTGACGCATCAGATCGAGCAGCTGCAGACCATCCTGAAGCGCGCCCAGGAGGACAACGAGTTCCGCCTGAAGCAGTTGGAAGGCGGCAAAGGTCAGAAGCGATCCGACGCCGGCCCGCTCGCCGCGCCCTCCGCCGTCAACCCCGCGGCCACCGCCGAGGCGCCGATGGATTCGGTCGGCGACGGTGAGACGCTGCCGGCCGGCTTCGCCATTGACGCGCCCGGCGCGGTCGCGACGGCCGAGCCGCCCGCCGACGCGCTCGGCACACCGCCCGCCCCGCTCGGCACCCTTCCGGGCACCATGGCTCCCGATGTCGCCCCGCCGTCGGCCAGCGCCGTCGGCGGGCCGCTTGATTTGTCGGCGATCGCTCGTGGCGAACTGGCCCCGACCGACACCACCATCGCCACGTCCGGCGGCCTCGCGGCCGCCACCCGCCAGGATCTTGCCGCCGGCACTGCGCCGGTCGCCGGGACTGGCGCCGCGCCACAGCAGATGGCCTCGGTGGCGCCGGCCAACGTCGATCCCGGCGCCGACTACGATAGCGCCTATTCCGCCATCGTCAGCGGCAACTACACCGCGGCGGAAGCCGGCTTCAAGAAATTCCTCACCGACTTCCCCGGCGACCCGCGCGCCGCCGACGCCCAATACTGGCTCGGCGAGAGCTACTACTCGCGCGGCCAGTTTCGCGACGCCGCCACCTCCTACCTCGCCACCTACAAGTCCCACCCGACCAGTCCGAAGGCGCCCGACAGCCTGTTCAAGCTCGGTCTGTCGCTCGAGGGCCTCGGCGAGACCAGCGCCGCCTGCGCCACCTACGGCGAGCTGTCCAAGAAATTCCCCAAGGCCCAGTCCGGCCTCGTCACGCGCGTCGCCACGCAGAAGCAGAAGCTCGGCTGCAGCTGACATGGACGGCAACCGCGCCGCGCCCGACCTTCTGCCGGCGAAGCTGCGAGCCCGTCTGTTCGCTCCGCTCGCCGGCCTGACCCGCGTCGGCGTTGCCGTCTCCGGCGGTCCGGATTCGACGGCCCTGTTGATCCTTGTCGATCTCTGGACGCACGAGAGCCCGGCCGCGCCCACCCTGCATGTACTCACCGTCGACCACGGCCTCCGGCCGGAAGCGGCCCGCGAGGCCGACGCCGTCGTCGATCTCGCCGCCCGTCTCGGGCATCCGGCTGACAAGCTTCTCTGGCGCCATGACGGCCCACCACCGGCCAGCGGCATCCAGGCCGAGGCGCGCACCGCCCGCTACCGCCTCATCGTCGAGGCCGCCCATCGGCACCGGCTCGATGCCGTCCTTCTCGCCCACACCCGCGACGATCAGGCCGAAACGCTGCTGATGCATCTGGCGCGCGGCTCCGGCGTCGCCGGCCTTGCCGGCATGCCGACCGGGCGGACGATCGGTGGCATTCTGTTCCTGCGTCCGCTGCTTGACGTCGCCAAGGCCGACCTCGTCGCCTGTCTGGATGCGGCGGGCATCGCCTACGTCACCGATCCCTCCAACGCCTCGGACCGCTATACCCGCGTCCGTATCCGCAAGGCGCTGCCGGCCCTCGCCGACCTCGGCCTCACCGCCGAGCGCCTGGCCGGCACCGCCCGCCGCATGGCCCGCGCCGAGGCGGCGCTGCGATCGATGACCGACGACCTGCTCGGCCGAGCCGCCACCGACCATGGCGGTGTCTGGTCGGTGGACAGGGCTGCCTTCGCCGACGCCCCCGACGAGATCGGCCTCCGCCTCCTGGTGCGGCTGATCCGCGCCATCCGCCCCACCGAGCACCCGCCGCGCGCCGAAGCGCCGGAGACATGGCACGCCGCCCTCCGCGCCGGCACCGCGCCGCGCCGCGCCACCATGGCCGGCGTCGTGCTGCACCTCCGCCGCGACCGCCTGTGGCTCTATGCCGAGGCCGGGCGTGCCGGTTTTCCCGAATGCGTCGTCGATGCCGACGGCGATCACGTGTGGGACGGTCGGTTCAACGTGTCGATCGCCGGCACCGGCGGCCGCCGCCTGATCATCGGCCCGAGCGGTCGAGGTGCACGCACCGACGACGTGCCCGCCGCCGCCGCCGCCAGCTTTCCCGCCGTCAACGCCGCCGACGGCGGCGAACCACCGGCCGAACTGACGGTGGTGATCCGTCCGATAGGGCCGGAATTGGTCTCCGCAAGCGAGGATTGCCGGCCTGTGGCTTGGCAAGGCCCCACCGACAACCTATCTTAACCCGACATGAGCTAGGGTGACGAGGGCCGAACCTTCTCTCTCCCGGCCCCTCCCGCATCGCGCGATGCGCATCGAAGGTCGACGATGAACGCAAATTTCCGCAATTTCGCACTCTGGGTCATCATCCTGCTGCTGCTGGTCGCCCTCTTCCAGCTTTTCCAGGGCTCGGATACTCGCCAGCCCGGCAACGACGTGGCCTTCTCGGAGTTCCTCAAGAACGTCGACCAGGGCACCGTGCGCGACGTGACCATCGTCAACCAGACGATCAACGGTCACCTGCAGAGCGGCGAGACCTTCCAGACTTATGCTCCCTACAACGCCGACTACATTGGCGAGCTCACCAAGGCCAACGTCACCATCGTCGCCCGGCCGCCGACCGAGAGCATCTCGCTGATTGGCACGCTGCTCAACTGGCTGCCGATGCTGATTCTGCTCGGCCTGTGGATCTTCTTCATGCGCCAGATGCAGGGCGGTGCCGGCGGCAAGGCCATGGGCTTTGGCAAGTCGAAGGCCAAGCTGCTGACCGAAGCGCACGGCCGCGTCACCTTCGAGGACGTCGCCGGCATTGATGAGGCCAAGGAAGATCTGATCGAGGTCGTCGAATTCCTGCGCGACCCGCAGAAGTTCCAGCGCCTCGGCGGCCGCATTCCGCGCGGCGTGCTGCTGGTCGGCCCACCCGGTACCGGCAAGACGCTGACCGCCCGCGCCGTGGCCGGCGAGGCCAACGTGCCCTTCTTCACCATCTCCGGCTCGGACTTCGTCGAGATGTTCGTCGGCGTCGGCGCCTCCCGCGTCCGCGACATGTTCGAGCAGGCCAAGAAGAACGCCCCCTGCATCATCTTCATCGACGAAATCGACGCGGTCGGCCGCCATCGCGGCGCCGGCCTCGGCGGCGGCAACGACGAGCGCGAGCAGACGCTGAACCAGTTGCTCGTCGAGATGGATGGCTTCGAGCAGAACGAAGGCGTCATCATCATCGCCGCCACCAACCGCCCGGACGTGCTCGACCCGGCGCTGCTGCGCCCCGGCCGTTTCGACCGTCAGATCACCGTGCCGAACCCCGACGTCAACGGCCGCGAAAAGATATTGAAGGTGCATGTGCGCAAGGTGCCGATGGCGCCTGACGTCGACCTCAAGGTGCTGGCGCGCGGCACGCCCGGCTTCTCCGGTGCCGACCTGATGAACCTTGTCAACGAGGGTGCCCTGCTCGCGGCCCGCCGCAACAAGCGCATCGTCACCATGGCCGAGTTCGAAGACGCCAAGGACAAGGTGATGATGGGTGCCGAGCGCAAGTCGCTGGCCATGACGCCCGAGGAGAAGCGCAACACCGCCTATCACGAGGCTGGCCACGCCATCATCGCGCTGATGCTCGACAAGACCATCGACCCGATCCACAAGGCGACCATCATCCCGCGCGGCCGCTCGCTCGGCATGGTGATGACCCTGCCCGAGAACGACCGCTACAACTGGACCTACGAGAAGGCGGTGGCCCGCCTGACCATGCTGTTCGGCGGCCGCGAGGCCGAGATTCAGACCTTTGGTCCGGAAAAGGTCACCACCGGTGCCGCTGGTGACATCCAGATGGCCACCAGCCTCGCCCGCTCGATGGTGATGGAATGGGGCATGAGCGAGAAGCTCGGCCGCGTCCGCTACCGCCCCAATGAGCAGGAAGTGTTCCTCGGCCATTCGGTCAGCCAGTCGACCAACATGGCCGACGAGACCGCCAAGCTGATCGACGAGGAGGTTCGTCGCTATATCGAGGAGGGCGAGCAGAACGCCCGCCGCATCATCAGCGAGAACCACGACAAGTTCGTCGCCATCGCCGAGGCGCTGCTCGAGTTCGAGACGCTGACCGGCGAGGAACTGCGCGGCATCATGGCCGGCCGGCCGCCGGTGCGTGATACCTTCGACGACACGGCGCCGCCGCGCGGTTCGGCGGTTCCGACCACCAAGCCGCGCCCGAAGGGCGAAGAGCCCGACGGCGCCACGCCGCAACCGACGGTGTGACCGGTTCGGTCCGTCTGCGGAATTGAGCAAGGCGCCGGGATTGATCCCCCGGCGCCTTGTTGTTTTGTCTGACCGGAACGCAAAACGGCCGCCGTAAATCGGCGGCCGTTTGCAATGATCTCTGACCTGAAAGCCGGGCGTCAGCCCTGCGCAGCCTGCGCCGTCTGGAAGGCCTGGCGAGCAGGACCATAGCCCGGCTTCAGCACCAGCGCCCGGTTGATCGAATCGCGGCCGCGCTGCGCGTCGCCGGTGCGAATCTGGGCGACGCCGAGGTTGGTCCAGAATTCGGCCGACTGCTTGTTGCGGTTGACCGCCGCCGCGAAGTCCTGCAGCGCGTCCTTGTCCTTGCCCACCTCAAGGCGGCTGAGACCGCGCGCGTTGTAGGGCTCGGAGGCGTTGGCATCGAGGGCGATCGCCGCGTCGAGGTCGGCGATGGCGCGGGTGTGGTTGCCCCGTGCCTGATAGATCAGCGCCCTGTTGTAATAGCCCTTGGCGTCCGACGTGTTGAGCGTCACCGCCTGGTCGAAGTCGGCCATGGCAAAGTCCAGCTGGCCAGCCTGGCGGTAGAGGGTGCCGCGGCCGAGATAGGCCGGCTGGTAGCTGGCGTTGAGCGTGATCGCCTGATTGTAGTCGGCCAGCGCCGCCTGCGGCTGGTTGAGCTGGCGATAGATCAGAGCGCGGTTGTTGTAGGCCTGATAAAAGCTGGGATTGAGCTGGATCGCCGTGGTGAAATCGGCGAGCGCCGCCTGGAACTGACCGGCCTGGCCGTAGGCCGAACCACGCACGTTGTAGTTCACGGGGTTCTGGGGATCGCGCTGGATCGCCGCGGTCAGCGAACCGAGATTGGCCGTGGAACCGGCGTTGGCGTCGACCACCCAGGTCGGCTCGCGCGTCGGCTCAGACGTCGTGCAGGCGGAAGCCAGAAGGCCGAGGGCGAGAGCGCCCGTAAGACCGCGAAGAGCCGAAGACGTCGCAATGAACCGCATCAATCCATCCTTTTCAGGCATTACCGGACAAGCCGGACCGGCGGGCACCCTTGCTCGGCGCTGTCGTCCGAATAGCAAACTATCTGGCCGCGGCCTCGTTCCTCGAAAATCCGAAACACCAGACGCCAGACATAACAAAAGAGACGGTCGACTCGCGTGACCGTCCCTCGACTTCGACAAACGCCATCGGGCGACGGAGCCCGTAAATTAGTGAGTGCGGCCCTTGACCGAAATCAGGCCTTCACGCTGGGCCTTCTTGCGCGCCAGCTTGCGCGACCGGCGCACGGCCTCGGCCTTCTCGCGAGCCCTCTTCTCCGACGGCTTTTCGTAATGGCCGCGCAGCTTCATCTCGCGGAAAATGCCTTCGCGCTGCATCTTCTTCTTCAGCGCCTTGAGAGCCTGGTCGACGTTGTTGTCGCGAACGAGTACCTGCACGCCTGTTCTTCCCGTGGTCGGTCACCGTGAAACCCATGTAGCCGGGGCGGACCCACCCGCGGCGCGCGTCTCAGGCGACATGATGATACTAATCTCGCGGAAACGACGAATTTCCGCCGCAGCACCAGGGCGCCGCAAGAGTGGTGGTTCTCTAGCAAATCGCTTGGGGCCTGTCCACTATAGATCGGCCGGATAAATCGGAAAATGCGTCGCCGGTCCGACCGGCTGTTGCCAGTGCAACCCTGAAGCCACAGATGCCCCCCGAATGGGATCGGTAGGTCATGGTTAACGCTTTTTCTTCAAGATGCTCGGCATGGGATTTGCAAAAGTGAAATCGGGTCGGCGGGGCCGACCCGCCGCCTGTAGACTGCGTCCGTGTCGGGATCGCCCATACAATGTGCCGTTGGCTTGCCTATTCCGGTCGTCCTATCTTCTTGGAGACGCTGGTTTCCAAACCCTGCCACTCGCTAATTCACCAGAGCCAGTCGGCCACCGAATGTCTCGCAGCGACCAACGGCGACGGCTTTGGCCTCGGCTGGTACGGCGCCTGGGACGAGCCCGGCCTGTTCCGCGATGCCATGCCCGCCTGGAATGACGACAATCTGAAGAGCCTCACGCATCAGATTTCATCATCGCTGTTCTTCGCCCACGTCCGCGCATCCACGGGCACGCCGACCACCCGCGTCAACTGCCATCCCTTTGCCAGCGGCCGCTGGATGTTCATGCACAATGGCCAGGTGGGCGGCTGGGATCGCATCCGCCGCCGCCTTGAGGCACGCCTCTCCGACGTCCGGTATCACGAACGCTGCGGCGCCACCGATTCCGAGGTGCTGTTCCTGCTACTCGACGCCGACGACCTTGCCGCCGACCCGATCGCCGCCATGCGGGCGATGCTGGCCGAGACGCGCCGGGCGATGATCGACGCCGGCGTCGATGAGCCGCTGCGTCTCACCGCCGCGCTGTCCGACGGCAAGCATCTGCACGCCTTCCGTTATTCCTCCGACGACCGGCCGCCCAGCCTCTACTGGCGGCAGGGCGACGACGGCATCACCGTGGTGTCCGAGCCGATCGACGCCGCCCACGACCAGTGGACGGCCGTCGCGCCCAACACCGTGCTGACGGTGGAGCCGGGCGGTCGCGTCCGTCTCGACAGGTTCGAGGTCGACCTCGATCGCCGGGTCGTGACCCGCGTCGCCTGATGTCTTGCTGAGATGGCGCCTTCTCAGATCCGGTTGACGTGGCCCATCTTGCGGCCAGGGCGGCTTTCGGCCTTGCCGTAGAGGTGGAGCCGCGCCCTGGGGTCGGCGGTAATTCTCGCCCAGGCGTCGGCTTCCGCACCGATCAGGTTCTCCATCACCGTCGGCGCCAGCATCTCGACCGAGCCGATCGGCCAGCCGGCGATTGCCCGCAGGTGATTTTCGAACTGCGAGGTGACGGCGCCGTCCTCCGTCCAGTGGCCGGAATTGTGGACGCGCGGGGCGATCTCGTTGACGATCAGCCGCTCGCCGCCGCCGTCCCGCACCACGAACAGCTCGACGCCAAGCACGCCGACATAATCGAGCGCGTCGGCGATGCGACGGCCGAGCGCCGCCGCCGCGGCGGCCGTGTCGGTGCCGATGCGCGCCGGCACCCGCGTTTCCTTGAGGATATGGTTGGCGTGCGAATTCTCGCCGATGTCGTAGACGGCAGCGGCACCGTCCGCCCCGCGCACCACGATGGCCGACACCTCCACCGCGAAGGGAACGAGCGCCTCGAGGATGAGGTCGGCGCCAAGTTCGGCCACCGCCGCAACAAGCGCCGCCCGGCTGTCCACCTTGCGCTGGCCCTTGCCGTCGTAGCCGAAGCGGCGGGTCTTGACGATGGCCGGCAGGCCGGTGACGGCGATCGCCGCGTCGATGTCGGCGGCCCCGTCGATAGGGGCGAAGGCAGCCACCTCGGCGCCCGCCGTCCGGAGGAAGGTCTTCTCGACGAGCCGATCCTGCGACGTGGCCAGCGCCAGCGCGCCGGGCCGCAGCAATGTCCGCTCGGCGATCACCTCGGCGGCGCGGGCCGGCACATTTTCGAACTCGTAGGTGACGACGTCGCAGCGGCCGGCAAAGGCAGCGAGCGCCGCCTCGTCGTCATAGGCGGCAATCGTATGCGCCTTCGCAACCTCGAAGGCCGGGCTTTCGGGATCGGGACAATAAACGTGCACGGTGAGGCCGAGACGGGCGGCGGAAAGCGCCATCATGCGGCCGAGCTGGCCGCCACCGAGCATGCCGATCACCGAGCCGGGCGGAAGCATCTCAGGCGCCATCGACGGGCTCCTCGGCGACGGCCGCCGTCTGGCGGGCGCGGAATTCATCGAGCCGATCGGCCAGCGCCGCGTCCGACAGCGCCAGTATGGCGGCGGCGAGCAGCGCGGCGTTGATGGCACCCGCCTTGCCGATGGCCAGCGTGCCCACCGGAACGCCGCCGGGCATCTGCACGATCGACAGAAGGCTGTCCTGCCCCTTGAGGGCGTGGCTTTCAACGGGAACGCCGAGCACCGGCAGCGGCGTCAGCGCCGCCACCATGCCGGGCAGGTGCGCCGCGCCGCCGGCCCCGGCGATGATCACCTTGAAGCCGTCCGTCCGCGCGCCTTGGGCGAAGGCAACCATGCGCTGAGGGGTGCGATGGGCGGAAACGATCAGGGCCCTGTGCGGCACGCCGAGTGTTTCCAGCGTGTCGGCGGCGTGCTTCATGGTCGCCCAGTCGGACTGGCTGCCCATGATGATGGCGACAGGCGGCTTAGCGGTCATCTCAGGAAATCCCCCGGCTCGCGACGTGGCGCCCAAGGCGGTAGGGGAAATGCCGGGCGATGGCAAGCCTCGGATATCGGTCTCACGCGATGATGTCGGGAACCGTCTGGTCCTCGATCTGCTTGATCTTGTCCTTCAGCACCAGTTTGCGTTTCTTGAGGCGCTGGATCTGGATGGTATCGGTGGTGCCGAGTGCCACCATGGCGTCGATGGCCGCATCGAGATCCCGGTGCTCCTGGCGCAGCCGCGCCAGTTCGAGTTGCACCTGTTCATTGCCTTCTTCCTGCCCGGTCATCCAGCGCACCCTTCGCCTCATCCCCGCCGGCCGCGGGCCAGCTTTTGCCGCAGTCTAGCAGATCCCCATCGCCTTTTCATGGCCCTCGGCGGCAAAGCCCCCCGTCTTTCGCGGGCGGCGCCCCCTCGCGCTTTCTCCATCTTGCCGGCTAAGTCAAATGTGTCTAGACAACGTCGGTTTCTCGCGCCGGCCAGGGAGGGCAGCGGGCGAGCAATCCCCCTCGGAAGACCGTTCGCGGCCGACCGGCCAACCCGGCAGCCCTGTTCCATGCGAAACATCGCGGCGTTTGAGCTCCGAATCGATACAAACCGGCTATGGCCGCGCGGACCCGTCGCCTCCCGCGCCGGGACAGGGTGACGACGCGATGATCGATGATCCCCTCTTCTATCTCGCCGCCATCCCGGCCGTGGTGCTCACCGGCCTGTCGAAGGGCGGGCTCGGAGCCGCCTTCGGCATGGCCGCCGTGCCGATCCTTGCCCTCGTCGTCTCGCCGGTTCGCGCCGCAGGCCTGATGCTGCCCATCCTTCTCATATCGGATGTGGTGGCCATGTGGTCCTACCGGCGGAATTTCAGCTCGGACCTCGTCTGGCACCTGATGCCGGCGGCGGTTGTCGGCACGTTGTTCGGCTGGGCGACGGCTCGCTATGTCTCCGACGATATGCTCCGCCTCGTCGTCGGCATCCTCGCCATCGCCTTTGTCGCCCGCATCTTTGTCCTGGACCGCGCCCACGCGCGCAAGATCGCCGCCGGCACGGCCGTCGGTGCGCCGCCACCGGCCCGCAAGTCGGCGCTCGGCGCCGCCATCTGGGGCACGCTGACCGGCTACACGTCCTTCGTCGCCCATTCCGGCGGCCCGCCCTTCCAGGCCTATGTCCAGCCGATGCGCCTCAGCCCGTCGCTGTTCGCCGGAACGGCCGCCATCTTCTTCGGCGCCCTCAACATGATGAAGGTGATCCCCTATGCCCAGCTAGGCCAGTTCACCGCCGAAAACCTGACGATGTCGGCCATCCTGGCGCCGGTGACCGTCGGCTCCACCTATCTCGGCGTGAAGCTGGTCAGGGTCATCGACGAGCGGCTGTTCTACCGGATCCTGACGATCTCGGTGCTCTTCGTCGGCCTGAAGCTCATTTATGACGGCTCGATGCATCTGTTGGGCCTCTGACGCGTTAATGCGTCTGAGCCACGGTTTTGCCGCGTCTTTGCCCCGGTCGGCGCCTAGCTTGTGCCGGGAACGGTTTTGCGAAAAGCCCGATGGAGCGGGCCTAGACGGGAGAACAACAATGAACATCAAGCCGCTGGGCAAACGCGACCATCGCATCGACATCCTGCGAGCCCTGGCGCTCCTGTCAATTTTCATCAACCACATCCCAGGCAATATTCTTGAGCCCTTCACGCACAAGAACTTCGGCCTGTCCGATTCGGCCGAGGCCTTCGTGCTGCTGGCCGGCGTCGCGTCGGCCTTCGCCTACTTTCCGCGCTTCTCGGCCGGCGCCATCGCCCTGCCGCTCGCCAAGATCGCCAAGCGCGTCGTCGTGCTCTACGTCGCCCATCTCGCCTCGCTGATGGTCGGCCTCGGCATCTTCTGCATCGGGCTTCAGCAATGGGGCATGCCCATCCTCGACACGCCCCTCAACATCAACGTCCTCTATGCCGAGCCGATCAAGGGCTTCATCGGCATCCCCCTGATGACCCATCAGATCGGCTATCACAACATCCTGCCGCTCTACGTCTGCCTGTTGATCTTCCTGCCGGTCCTGATGGTGGTGGCCCGCTTCTTCGGGCTTGCGGCCATGCTGGTCACCTCCGTCGCCATCTATGCCGCCGCCCAGGTCTTCGCGCTCAACATGCCGAGCTATCCGGGCACCGGCGGCTGGTTCTTCAACCCCTTCACCTGGCAGATCATCTTCGCCACCGGCTTCTTCGTCGGCGTCCGCGTGCTGCGCGGGCAAACGCCGGTGCCCTTGTGGCGGCCGCTGTGGTGGCTGGCGCTCGGCTATCTGATCGCCGCCTGCATCTACCACCGCTTCAATCTGTACGGCAGCATCCCCAACGTCAGCTGGCTGCCGCACAACTTCCAGATCAACGAAAAGCCCTGGGTGGCGCTGCCGCGCCTCACGCACATCCTGTCGCTCGCCTATGTCGTCGGTCACAGCCCGCTGATCATGAACGGGCTCGGCCGTCTGTCACCGGACAACATGCTGTCGCGCATCGGCCGCAATTCGCTGCCGGTGTTCTGGCTGGGAACAGCGCTGTCGGTGGTCGGTCAGGTGGTGTTGTTCGCCGACCAGCCCGGCCCGGTCGGACAGCTCGCCTTCCTCGCCGTCGGCATCCTGGCCCAGGCAGGGCTCGCCTACTTCCTCGACTACCTCGGCAAGGCGAGCAAGGCCAAGGCCGCTCCGAAGACGGTCGCCGACCCCGCCAGCCAGGACGCGGTGGCGGCCTGACAGGCCACGGGCGACGGGCCCCAATAGCAAAACGCCACGGACAGGGTCCGTGGCGTTTGCCGGATCAGGGTGTACCGAACCACAATGTCAGTCTTTAGTGCAGGACCTTGGCTTCAGAGGAAAGCTTGACGATCTCGTCCTTCAGGGCCAGTTTTTGCCGTTTCAATTCGTGCAATGCCGTGCCGTCCATGCTCGGGTGCTGATGAGCCTCATCGAGTTCACGCTCGAGAGCGGCGTGACGGCGTTCAAGTTCTGCAATGTGCGACTGAACAGACATTCGGGCCTCCTTGCTGTGGGCTAAGCCTCAACACATTCATGGTGTCACAAATTTGATATGAAGTCGATGGCCGCCGACTTCAAGGCGCGGCGCGACGTTTATAAACTGCGTCTATCGGCGTAATTATTGTGTATAATTGCGCAAAGTGGCCATCCATGATTGCGAATGTTGCGCTATCGACCAAGGTCTGAGTGAAGGCCGCAAATCGCCGCTCTCCGCCCCCCGACACCCTAGGCGTCTTCCCGGATGCCTGCGCCGTGGTCGACGACTGCGGCGCCTCGTCAACCAATCATCCAATCTTCGCTGGTAGGAAACGGCATCATCGGGCTGCCGCGAACCGTCGCGTCAATCCCTTGCCTGCCATGAGGTGAACATGCTCGCCGACAAGGTTTCCGTCCTGCTGCTGGCCATCGGCCTGGTCGTCCCGGCCATGCCGGCCGAGGCCGTCGTGATTCTCGATTCCACCTGGGCCAGAGACGGCGGCGAGCCGGGCAACGAAGCAGCCGGATTCGACTCCGCCCTGCACCTTGCCGCCGCACCGCAGTTCCGCGCCGTGCTGGCGATGTCCAGCGATGGCGAGGCCTGGGGCGAGGCCTCCGGCACATGGCTCGGCAACAAGGATGGCCATGCCTACATCCTGTCGGCCGCTCACATCTTCGACGTTCCGCTCACCACCGATCAGTATGTGGTGCGGGCGCCCGATGGCGAAACGCTTGGCATCGACCGCGTCTGGGTGCTGCCCGAATGGGATGGTGATCCCAATATCCGCGCCGGCTACGACCTCACCATCCTCCGCCTCGAGGACGAGATTGACGGCGCCGGGCCGCAACCGGTGCTTTACACGGGCGCGAACGAGGCAGGAAAGCTGATCACCTTCGTTGGCTATGGCAGCCGCGGCATCGGCTCGTCCGGCGAGGGGGACGACTATTACGAAGGGTCGGACAAGGCGGCCGCCCAGGGCATTGTCGACAGTTGGGAAGAGCTGGTGCGGCCGCCGGTCGATGGCGAGGAGGCCGGCAATGAGCTCGGTGTCTTTCTCCCCAAGGAAGACGGGTCGATCGAGAACTCGCTCGGCGGCCTCAGCCGGCCAGCCACCCCGCTGGTCGGTCTGCTCGGTTCCGGCGACAGCGGCGGCTCTGCCTGGATGAAGACCAAGGCCGGCTGGCTGCTGGTCGGCGTCAACTCCAACGGCACCGGCGAGGCGACCTATGGCGAGACATCCTGGTTCTGCCGCGTGTCACCGCACCGCAAATGGATCGCCTCGATCTTTCCCGGCACCCGCTTCGCGACGCCCTGATCGTCCAAATGAAAACGGCCGCCCCGAGGGACGGCCGCCGTTCACTGGCTTTCGCGACAATCAGAGATCGTCGTCTTCGTCGGGCTTCGGACCGGACAGAGCATTGAGCTTGGCGAACACCGCCTCGGCATCGAGCTCTTCCTCGTCGCGCGACGGCGCACGGAAGCCGGTGAGCGCGTCGGGCGAGGTGGTCTCTTCGACCGGCAGCAGCGTCTGCGTCAGCACCTTTTCCGGCGACACCTTGCCTGCCTTCTCGACCTCCATATCCAGCTCGATCTGCGAGCAGAGGCCGAGCGTCACCGGATCGGACGGCGTCAGGTTGGCGGAGTTCCAGTGGGTGCGGTCGCGGATCTGGGCGATCGTCGTCTTGGTCGTGCCAACGAGGCGCATGATCTGCGCATCTTTGAGCTCGGGATGGTTGCGCACCAGCCACAGGATGGCGTTCGGGCGGTCCTGGCGACGCGACACCGGCGTGTAGCGCGGCCCGCGGCGCTTGGCCTCGGGCACCCGCACCTTCGGGTCGAGCAGTTTCAGGCGGATCCCGCCATCCTTCTCGGCCCGCTCGATGTCGTCACGGCTAAGCTGGCCGGTCAGGATCGGATCAAGGCCCTTGATTCCCTGGGCCGCCTCGCCGTCGGCGATGGCCTTGACCTCAAGGGTATGCAGTTTGCAGAAGGCGCCGATCTGCTCGAACGACAGGGCCGTATTCTCCACCAGCCAGACGGCGGTTGCCTTGGGCATCAGGGGGGTCGACATCGATAAATCCTCTTCGCTGGTCCACCGGCTTTCGCTGGCGGCCCTCCGTCTCGTATCACGATGACCGGGGAATGACCCCTATATACAGATCACGTCGCCGTTCCGCAATCGAGCTAAGCCGGAAAAACCGGCTTTTAGCGGCAGGTCAGCACGATCTTGCCGACATGGTCGGCTTCGAGAAGGACATGCGCCTCGGCCGCCCGGTCGAGCGGCAGCACCCGGTCGATCACCGGCGCGACGGTGCCGGCCGACAATAGCGGCCAGACCTTTTCGCGGAGCGCTGCGGCGATCGTCGCCTTGAAGGCTGGCTCGCGCGGCCTGAGCGTCGAGCCGGTGTGAACGAGCCGCTTCTGCATCAGCGGCGCAAAATTGACCGTCGCCTTCGCCCCGCCGAGAAAGGCGATCTGCACAATGCGGCCATCGACGGCGGCGAGATCATAGTTGCGATCGACATAGTCGCCGCCCACCATGTCCAGGATGACGTCGACGCCGCGCCCGCCGGTTGCCGCCTTGAGCGTGGCAACGAAGTCTTCCGCGCGATAGTTGACTGCAATCTCGGCACCGAGCCGGCGGCAGGCGTCGCATTTGTCGGCACTGCCGGCGGTGGCGAAGACGCGGGCGCCAAAGGCGCGGGCGAGCTGGATCGCCGTGGTGCCGATGCCCGACGTGCCGCCGTGGACAAGAAAGCTGTCGCCCGCCTGAAGCCGGCCCCGGTCGAACACGTTGGACCAGACGGTGAAGAAGGTCTCCGGCAGCGCCGCCGCCCGCACGGCGTCGTAGCCGTCTGGCCAGGGCAGGCAGCTGCCGGCAGGCGCCGCGCAATAGTCGGCATAGCCGCCGCCGGCCACCAGCGCCGTCACCTTGTCGCCAACCGACAGCCCGTGCACCTCGGCGCCGATCGCCGCCACGCTCCCCGCGACCTCAAGGCCGGGAATGTCGGATGCGCCGGATGGCGGCGGATAAACGCCCTGCCGCTGCAACGCGTCCGGCCGGTTGACGCCGGCCGCCTTGACGGCAATCAGCACGCCGTCGGCGGGCAACGCCGGCAGCGGCCGCCGTGTCGGCTTGAGCACCTCCGGCCCGCCGGGGAGGGAAATCTCGATCGCCAGCATGTCCCGGGGCAACGCGACCATGGCGGGTTCCTTCCCTGTCCGGACGGATGGCGAATCGCCGATCCTGAAAAGCCTGCCGGACGACCCTATCCCCTCATCGCCGTCTTGACACGCCGAGCAACCGAGCCTTCACTTCCCCGTCTGCCGCAAGAGGAGGAAGCCCGATGACCATCGATGACGATCGGCCCCAACCGCCGGCCCCACAGCATGTCGTCGGCCAGGATCTGTCGCGCCTCTCGGTGGTCGATCTCCGTGAACGCCTCGATCTGTTGCGCGCCGAGATCGGCCGGATCGAGGAGACCCTGCGCCTCAAGGACGACGTCCGCAGCGCCGCCGACTCCCTGTTCAAGTTCTGAGCCCCGGATGGTCAACGGACTCTATCGAAAAATATTCATTGTTAAGGGTCCATTTACCAGTTTTGTTTATCAAGGAAGCGATCCCCTTTGGTTGGATCACGAGTGGCTCCTGTCACTCTTTTGACGCCTCCCTGTTCAACTTACGAAGGGCCGCCCTTGGCGGCCTTCTTTTTTTGTCGCCGCGCCCCGCCGATTTATCGCGGTCGGATTCGCCGAGACTCCCATCCCGCTTTGCGTTAACCTTTCGTTCATGTCCAACGAGGCCTCGGCCGTCGCTGGCATGCCTGTTGCGACCTTGATCGCAAAATCGGGCGACTGTCCCGGAAGGGGATGCAGTGTGACTCCTTCTGGGGATTGCGGGGACGAGCGGCGGTGATCGTCAGCTTTGTCTTTGCGATGGCGCTTCCACGGTCCACGTCATGGGCAGTGGAACCGGCCGGGCCGATCGTCCGATCGTCTGGTGCAGAGGTGGCGTGATGAGTGATTTTTCCGGCAAGTCCCAATCCGGCACGGAGGCCATCGCCTTCGGCGCGCGTGCGCTCAATTCGGAACTGTTCCGCGAGCTGTTCCGCGAGGGCATGGCCCTGGTCGAGGAAACGGCCACCTATCTCGACGGCGATGGCCGCACCGAGAGCCGGTCGCTCAGCCGCGCCGCCACGCTTGCCTATTCGACCGAGTCGATGCGCCTCACCACCCGCCTGATGCAGATCGCCTCCTGGCTCCTGATGCAGCGCGCCGTCAACGAGGGCGAGATGTCCTCCGAACAGGCCCGCTCCGAAAAGAACAAGGTTCGCCTCGACTTCCAGCCGCCGGTGATGTCCGGCCCGCTGTGGAGCGAGCTGCCGGCGACGCTGCGGTCGATCATCGAGCGCACCGACCGCCTGCACGAGCGCATCGTCCACATGGACAAGGCCGCCTACCTCGCCACCGCCCAGCCGACCGCCAACCTCGTCGCCCGCGACTTCGACCGCCTCGCCGACGCCTTCGGCGCCCGCCGCATCTGAG
>JAGSYU010000218.1 GCA_018262575.1 Pseudomonadota bacterium
TAGGCGACGAGGGCATAGTGGGCCGGCGCAAAGATCAGCCGATCGAAATGCGGCAGCGCCGGGCCGTTGTAGCCGGCGCCAGTGTGGTAGTCGGCGTTGGTTGCCGATGGCACGCCGCCGAACGGCTCCGGTACCGGCGGCAGCGTCGGCTCGCCGATATGCAGTTCCTCGTTGTACAGCCAGGCGAGCTGTTCAGCGGCCGAACAGGCCTGGCTGAGATAGCCGCCATTGTTGCGGATCGTGTGCTCGAACACCCGGCGGCGGATGCCGAGGGCGATGTCCTCGGTGGATCGGGCGTTGGCCTGAAGGGCTGGTTTGCGTGGCTTGGAGGGGCGGGGAGCACGGACCATCAGGTTCTCCGACGATGCTGGATGATGGAAAGGGCGAGGGCGGCGACGAGGATCAGCCCCGACAGCGCGTCTTTCAGGTTGAAGTCGAGGCCCATCAGATTGAGGCCGTTGGCGACCATCGACAGGAACAGCACGCCGGTCAGCGTACCGAGCACATTGGGCCGGCCGTCGCGATGCATTGAGGCGCCGATGAACACCGCCGCGATGGCGTCCATCAGGTAGGCATTGCCGGCGAGCGGGGTGAACATGCGCAGGTTGGCCGACGCGACGAGGCCACCGACCGCCGCCGTCGCGCCAGCCAGAACGAAGCCGATGGCGACCAGCCTGCCGACCGGCAGGCCGGCGACCCGCGCTGCCCGGCTCTGTAGGCCGATGGCGTGGATCTTCTTTCCGAAGGTCGAACGCTCGAGCAGCAGGAAATAGGCGATCAGCAGAGTGGCGGCGATCAGGATGCGGATGGGAATGCCGAACACCTCGCCGACGGCGATGTCATAGTATTCCGGCGGCAGGCGGCGGTAGGAGATCGGTCCGCCGCCGTGGGTGAAGATGCGCTGCAGACTGCCGCCGATGAAGAAGGTCCCGAGCGTGGCAAGGAATGGGCTGATCCGCAGCCGGACGATCAGGACGGCATTGGCAAGTCCGATCAGCGCGCCGCCGGCAATGCCGATCAGCACGGCGAGATACCACGCTGCGCCATAGTCCTTCAGAACAACGATGGCGAAGGCCGAGCCGAAATCGAGGGCGATGCCAACCGACAGGTCGATGGCGCCGAGCGCCACCACCAGCGTCATGCCGAGACCGACGATCAGCGGGATCACCGCGCCCGACAGGATGTTGACGAGGTTGGCGCCACCGACAAAGCTCGGATTGGCCACGGCGAAGCCGACGAAGCACACGGCGACGACAGCGAGAAAGCCATGACGGGCAAGCCCTTGCCGGCCGAGAGTCGGCAGAGAAGCGATGAACGCGCTCATGTCCGGTTCCTCTTGGCCAGGGCCGACGCGGCGACGACGATCAGGATCAGGCCGCCCTTGATGCAGCCGGTCCAGAAGACGTCGACGCCGACCGACCCGAAGCCGATGGACAGCGCCGATACCAGGATCGCCCCGAGCACGGCACCCCAGACGGTCACCACCCGGCGTGGTGAGAAGGCGGCGCCGAGGAAGGTGGCGAGCACCATCTCCATCAGCAGCGTCTCGGCCACTCCCGGTGTGCTGCCAGAGCCGCGGGCCAGCACGAACAGCGAGGCGGCACCACCGAAGGCGCCGGCGATCAGGAAGGACTGGGCGAGAAAGCGATGGACCTTGAGGCCGGCGATCTCGGCGGCGTCACGATTGCCGCCAACCGCCTGAAGCCGAAGGCCCCAGCGACTGCGGTGGACGGCGATGTGGGCGATCGCCACCAGCCCGGTGGCGACGACGACGCCGAGCGGCAGGCCGAGGACGGTACCGTCGCGCAAGGTGACGATCAGCGGATCGGCGAGGTCGATGCGGCGGTTGGCGGTGACCACCTTGGACAGGCCGATATAGGCCGTCGAGGTGGCGAGCGTGGCGAGCAGCGGCGTCATGCCGACGCGGGTGACCAGCAGCGCGTTGGCGGCACCGGCCGCGATGGCGGCGGCAAACCCCAGGGCAACGGCCGTCGCCGCGGAACTACCATGGCTGGCGAGCTGGTCGGCGATGATCGCCGCCGACAATACGGCGATCGACGGCACCGACAGATCGATGCCGCCGGCCACCACGTCGTCGCCACCGGCAATCACCACGATGGCGAGGCCGAGGCCGAGCACAGCGGTGGGGATCGCCTGCTTGAGGATCAGGATCAGCGTCGCCGGCTCGAGGAAGCCCGGCGCGCGCAGACCGAAATAGCCGAGCAGCGCTAAAAAGATGGCGAGCGGTACCACAGAGGCGAGGGCGGAGTTCAGCTGTGGCCGGCCGATGGCAAGGGTGGTGCTCATGCGGCAAGCCCTCCGGCCGGCTCGCCGCCGGTGGTCAGCGCCACCAGACGGTCGAGGTCGGTCGTCGCCGGTGTCACCTCGGCGACGATCCGGCCGCGCACCAGCACCAGGATGCGGTCGCAAAGGCCAAGCAGTTCGGTCGGGTCAGAGGAGGACACCAGAACTGCCGCGCCCTCGGCCGCCAGATGCTCGATCAGCGCGTAGATTTCCGCCTTGGCGCCGACGTCGACGCCGATGGTCGGCTCGTCGAGCACGAACAGGCTGGCGCCGGTGGCAAGGCCGCGCGCCAGCACCACCTTCTGCTGGTTGCCACCCGACAGCAGGCGGGCGGCGGTGGTCACCGTCTTCGGTCGGATGTCGAGGGCCTCGGCGCTTTGTTCGGCTCGCGTTGTCGCGGCGCTGCGGCGGACGAAGCCACCCGTCGAGACGGCCTCAAGCGAGGCGAGGTTGATGTTGTCGGCAACGTTCATCGCCAGCACCAGACCGTCATTGCGGCGGTCGCGCGGTACGTGAGCAAGGCCGTGATCGGCGGCCGCGGCGGTCGAGCCGCTGCGTAGCGGCCGCCCGTCGACGACGATCCTGCCGGACGTGGGGCGGCCGAGGCCGGTGATGGTGTCGACCAGCTCTTCGCGTCCCGAGCCGACGAGGCCGGCCAGGCCGACGATCTCGCCCCGCCGTATCTCGAGATCGACGTCTGCGTAATGCGGTGGCTGCGACAGAGCCGTCAATGTCAGCCAGGGGGTCGTCGCCGCGTGGTTGCGCTTCGGATAGAGATCGCCGATATCGCGGCCGACCATCAGCGAAATCAGCCGGTCGGCATCGTCATGGCCGACCGGATCGACCAGCCCGACATTGCGACCGTTGCGCAGTACGCTGACCCGGTGGCAGATGCGGGTGATTTCCGACAGATAGTGCGACACGTAGATCATGGCGATGCCGCGCCGGGCGAGCGCGTCGATTGCCCGGAACAGGTGCTCGATCTCGGTGTGGCTGAGTGGCGCCGTCGGCTCGTCGAACACCACGACGCGCGCCTTGCCGTCGATCAGTGCCCGGGCGATCTGCACCAGCTTGCGTTCGGCGATGCCGAGGTCGGCGATCAGCCTGTGACCGGCGATGTCGGTGTCGAGGGTATCTTTGAGGAAGGCCTCGGCGGCGCGGCGCATGGCACCCGTCCTGAGGCCAAACGGGCCGGAGAGCTCCTGCCCGAGGAAGATGGTCTCGGCCACCGTGAAATGTGGCACGAGGTTGAGTTCCTGGTGGATGAAGCGGATGCCGGCCGCCTGCACCGCGTCGGGCGAGCCCGCGTCGATCTCGGCCCCGTCGAGCAGAATGCGGCCGGCATCGGGCCGGTAGATGCCGGCCAATACCTTGATCAGCGTCGACTTGCCGGCGCCATTCTCGCCGACGACGCCATGGATTTCGCCGGCTCTCACACCAAGGCCGGCGCCATCGAGCGCCTGCACGCCGGGAAAGCCTTTGCTGATCGCCTCAAGGACGAGAAAGTCGGCTGCCCCGGCGATGGGCGAAACAGGCGTGGGGGGTGGAACCGGCGCGGTCATCGCGGCTTCCTCGGCACGGTGGTCGGGACAACTGAATGGCAGAGACCGGCCGCCCCACGGGGCGACCGGCGATTGTCGGGATGGCGGGATGTCCGATCAGTCGAGCTTGCCGTAGCCGAGTTCGGCGTAAACCTTCTTGGCCTCTTCGGCGCCCTTCACGGGAACGACGTCGACGAAGGTCTGCGGCAGCAGCGTCTCACCGGCAAAAAACTTGGCCACGTTCTCGGCTGAGATGGAGCCGATCTTGTGCGGCTGCTGGGCGACGTTGGCGACGAACGGGCTGTCCTTCTCGGCGATGATCTCGAGGGTATCCGGACCGGCGTCGACCGCGGTCACCTTGATCTCGGTGCGGCCGGTCTCCTCGAGCGCCTGCACGACGCCGATGGCCGGCTGATCCCAGCAGGCAACATGAATGGCATCGAGCGTGCCCTTCGGATACTGCGTCAAGAGGTCGAGCGTCTTCTTGCGGGCATCCTCGGGGGCGTTGGCGAAGGCTTCCGCCAGCTCCGGCTGGACGATCTCGATCCCCGGATAGTCCTTGAGGACGTACTTGGCGAGCTGGGCGCGGATACCGCAGATGCGCAGCGAACCCTCGAAGGCATTGAAGAAGGCAACCTTGCCCTTGCCGCCGAGCGAGTCCGCCAGGTAGCGGCCAATTGTGGTGCCGATGTAGTAGTTGTCGGACGTGGTGTTGTTGATCGAGTTGGGCGACAGGTGATCGACGGTGAACACCGGAATGCCCGCATCCTTCAACGCCTTGAATTTAGGCTCGACCGCGGCGTCGCCGAGGATCGAGATGACAGCGTCGACCTTGTTGGTCAGGAAGATGTCGTGATTGTCGGCGTGAACCTGGTTGTCGCGACCGCCATCGACCGGCAGCACTTCGCCGCCGAGTTCCTTGACCTTGTCGACGGCGCCGTTGAAGGCCTCGCGGTCCCAGAAATGCTGCGTGCCGACCACG
>JAGSYU010000095.1 GCA_018262575.1 Pseudomonadota bacterium
CGACGGTGGTTACCGTCGGCGCCGAAGGAGCAACCGCCCCGGAAACTCTCAGGCAAACGGACCGCTCGCAGCGGACGACGCTCTGGAAAGCAGGCGAGGTTCTTGGCCTCGACTCACCGAAGGAGTAACCCGGACAAGGCGTCTGGGGAAATCTCTCAGGTTACGGGACAGAGGGGGCGCGGACATGACGGAGCCGTCGTCCGCCCACCTTAATCCGGAGCCGACGCATGACGACACCCGTCCATGCCGACCACGACACGCATTCCGCCGCCGCGCCGCTCAGCACGCCACTCCATGACGCCCACGTGGCGCTTGGTGCGCGCATGGTGCCGTTCGCCGGTTATCTGATGCCGGTGCAGTACGAGGGAATTCTCGCCGAGCATGCCCACTGCCGCACGGCTGCCGGTCTGTTCGACGTGTCGCATATGGGGCAGGCGACGCTCCGCGGAGCCGACCATGCGACGGTTGCCCGGGCCCTCGAGACGCTGGTGCCGGCCGACATCGTCGGCCTGGAGCCGGGCCGGCAGCGCTACTCCCAGTTCCTCAATGAGCAGGGCGGCATCCTTGATGACCTGATGGTGCATCGCCTGCCGGGCGCCGACGGCGTGCTCGGCCTCGTCGTCAACGCCGCCTGCAAGGTCGCTGACTACGCCCACATGGCCGCCCGCCTGCCGAACGGCGTTCTGCTCGACATCCACGAGGAGCGGGCACTGCTTGCCTTGCAAGGTCCTCAGGCGGCGGACGTGCTGGTATCGCTTGGCGCCGATGTCGCCGGCTGGGATTTCATGGACGTTGGCCCGGCAAGCCTCGCCGGCATTCCAGTCGTCCTGTCCCGCTCGGGCTACACCGGCGAAGACGGCTTCGAAATCTCGGTCAACGCCGATACTGTCGCCGGCCTCTGGCAAATCCTGCTGCGCGATCCTCGCGTCCGGCCGATCGGCCTCGGTGCCCGCGATTCGCTGCGCCTCGAGGGCGGGCTCTGCCTTTACGGCCACGACATTGACGAGACGACGACGCCGGTCGAGGCGGGTCTCCTTTGGTCGATCCAGAAGCGACGCCGCGAGGACGGCGGCTTCCCCGGCGCCGATGTCGTTCGCTCGCAGATCGCCGAGGGCGTCGCCCGCAAGCGTGTCGGCATCCGGCCCGATGGTCGGGCACCGGCTCGCGACGGCGCCGAGATCGTCGACGAAAACGGCGTCGCCATTGGGATCGTCACCTCCGGCGGGTTCGGTCCGACGGTGGGTGGCCCGGTGGCCATGGGCTACGTCGCCGCCGTCCAGGCCCGGCCTGGCACGCGGGTCGGGCTGGTGGTGCGCGGCAAGGCGCTGCCGGCCGAGATCGTTTCCCTACCCTTCGTTCCGGCGCGCTTTTACCGCGCACCCAAATAAAGCTTCCAGAGACAGCAGGGCAAAGCCATGACCAAATATTACACCGAAGAGCACGAGTGGATTTCCGTGGCCGGCAAGGTTGCCACCCTCGGCATCACCGACTATGCGCAGGCCCAACTCGGCGATGTCGTCTTCGTCGAGGTGCCAACCGTTGGCCGCAAGGTGAAGAAGGGCGAGGAGACGGCCGTCGTCGAGAGCGTCAAGGCGGCAAGCGAAGTCTATTCTCCGATTACCGGCACGGTCGTCGAGACCAACGACCCGCTCGCCGACAGCCCGATCACCGTCAATGAAGACCCCGAGGGCGCCGGCTGGTTCTGCCGGATCGAAATGTCCGATCCCGCCGAGCTCGAAGTGCTGATGGATGAGGCCGCCTACAAGACCTTCGTCGAAGGACTTTGACAAAGCCGAGCCATATCTGAAGCGCCCCGTTCCAGCCTTTCCGACCGGAAGGGCTGCCCGACCGCATCGCGGTTTTGGGCCGAATCGGGCATTCCGGGAAAAACACCCCTTCCGACGCCATTGGAGCATATCCCATGCGCTATCTTCCTCTTTCGGGCACCGATCGGGCCGACATGCTGGCCGCCATCGGCGTCGCTTCGATCGATGATCTCTTTGCTGATTTGCCGGCCGACAAGCGCCTCACCGCGCTGCCCAACCTGCCACCACATGCCAGCGAACAGGCCGTCACCCGCCGTCTGGGCGCGATGGCAGCGAAGAACACGTCGGCCGGTTCGGTGCCCTTCTTCATCGGCGCCGGCGCCTATCGGCACCATGTGCCGGCCACCGTCGATCACCTGATCCAGCGTTCGGAATTCCTGACGAGCTACACACCCTACCAGCCCGAAATCGCCCAGGGCACGCTGCAGGTGCTGTTCGAGTTCCAGACGCAGGTCGCCCGCCTCACCGGCATGGAGGTGGCCAATGCCTCGATGTACGATGGCTCGACGGGGCTGGCCGAGGCGGTGCTGATGGCTCATCGCATCACCAAGCGCGACAAGGCGGTGCTGTCGGGCGGCGTTCACCCGCACTATCGCGGCGTCGTCGAGACGGTGACGCGCTTCCCCGGTCACGTGGTGCAAAGCCTGCCGCCGGACATCTCCGGCAGCGAGGATATTCTCGCGGCCATCGACGAAACGACCTCCTGCGTCGTCGTGCAGTCGCCGTCCTTCTACGGCCATCTCTATGATCTGAAACCGATCGCCGACAAGGCGCACGCCGTTGGTGCGCTGTTGATCGCCGTCTTCACCGAGGTGGTATCGCTGGGCCTGATCGAGCCGCCGGGCGCGCAAGGCGCCGATATCGTGGTCGGTGAGGGCCAGTCGCTCGGCAACCCGCTCTCCTTCGGCGGCCCCTACGTCGGCCTGTTCGCGACGCGTCAGAAATACGTCCGCCAGATGCCCGGCCGCCTCTGCGGCGAGACGGTGGACGCCGATGGCCGACGCGCCTTCGTGCTGACGCTGTCGACGCGCGAGCAGCACATCCGCCGCGAGAAGGCGACCTCCAACATCTGCACCAACGCCGGCCTCTGTTCGCTGGCCTTCTCGATCCACCTGACGCTGCTGGGTGGCGCAGGGCTCGGCAAGCTTGCCCGCCTCAATCACGCCAACGCGGTCAGGCTGGCCGACGCACTTGCCGTCTTGCCCGGCGTCGAGTTGCTCAACCGCACCTTCTTCAACGAGTTTTCCCTGCGCCTGCCGAAGGACGCTGCCGCGGTCGTCGAAAAGCTGGCCAGCCAGGGCATTCTTGCCGGTGTGCCGGCAAGCCGGCTCGAACCGAACCGGCCGGAACTCGACAATGTGCTGGTGATCGCCGCCACCGAGGTCAACACCGATGAAGACCGGGCAGCGCTGGTGGGCGCTCTGCGGGAGGCGCTGTCATGACCGACAGGCAACCGGCAGAGGGCAGCGTGCGGCGGTCTGAGGACCCCTCTTCCGCGTCTTCGCGCCGTCTCTTCAGCGACAGACCGGTGAAGACGCCGAGCCGCTACCGCAGCTTCCTGCTTTCGACGCTGTTCACCTTTGGAGGTGATCGATGACCATGAATAACGTGGGCCGCCCGACCGCACCCGTCGCCACTGACGCAGCCGTCGCCGCCACCTTCACCGGCAACCGGGGCCTTGCCATTGAGGAACCGCTGCTGTTCGAGGTTGGCCGGCTCGACGTCACCGGCGTCGATTTCGAGGACGTCGGTGCCTTCGAGCCACGACTTGGCGGGCTCGCCCGTACGGCGCCCGTCGATCTCCCCGGCCTGACCGAGCCGGAGACGATGCGGCACTATGTGCGCCTGTCCCGCCAGAACTACGCCATCGACCTCGGCCTCTACCCACTCGGCTCCTGTACCATGAAGCACAACCCTCGCCTCAACGAGGCGATGGCGCGGCTGCCCGGGTTTGCCGACGTACACCCGTTGCAGCCCCTGTCGACGGTGACCGGCGCGGTGGAACTGGTCGCCGAACTTGGCCGCTGGCTGCTGGAGCTGACAGGCATGGCCTCGGTCGCCATGAGCCCCAAGGCCGGTGCCCACGGTGAAATGTGCGGCATGGCGGCGATCAAGGCGGCAATCGTCGATCGCGGCGAGGCGCGCGACGTGGTGCTGGTGCCCGAATCGGCACACGGCACCAATCCGGCGACGGCCGCCCAGCTCGGCTTCCGCGTGGTCTCCGTGCCGGCGCGTGCCGACGGTACGGTGGATCCGGAGGAGGTCCGCAAACGCCTCGGCCCCGAGGTGGCGGCGATCATGCTGACCAATCCCAACACCTGCGGCCTGTTTGAGCGCGACATCGTTGAGATCGCCGAGGCAGTGCATGCCGCTGGCGCCTATTTCTATGCCGATGGGGCCAACTTCAACGCCATCGTCGGCAAGGTCCGGCCAGGTGATCTCGGCGTCGATGCCATGCATATCAATCTGCACAAGACCTTCTCGACGCCACATGGCGGCGGCGGCCCCGGCGCCGGTCCGGTGGTCCTTTCCGACCGCCTTGCGCCCTACGCGCCGGTGCCCTTCGTTCGTTTCGGTGAGGATGGCGCTGCCGAGTTCGTCGAGACGCGCAAGGCGGCCGGCGAGCGGGGTTTGAAGCCGTTCGGTCGCATCACCGCCTTCCATGGCCAGATGGGCATGTTCGTGCGTTCGGTTGCCTACATGCTGAGCCACGGTGCCGATGGCCTCAAGCAGGCGTCGGAGGATGCCGTGCTCGCCGCCAACTACATCAAGGCGTGCCTCAAGGATGTGATGACGGTGGCTTTCCCGGAGCGACCGGCCATGCACGAGGTGCTGTTCGACGACCGCTTCCTGGAGGGCACCGGCGTCACGACGCTCGACTTTGCCAAGGCGATGATCGACGAGGGCTACCACCCGATGACCATGTATTTCCCGCTGGTCGTCCACGGTGCCCTGTTGATCGAGCCGACGGAGTCGGAGTCGAAGGCCAGTCTCGATCAGTTTATCGGCATGCTGCGCCACCTCGCCGAGACGGCGACGTCAGGCGACGCCTCTGCCTTCAAGGCGGCACCACGGCTGGCGCCGCGCCGCCGGGTCGACGAAACGCTGGCCGCCCGCCAGCCGAAGCTCGTCCATCAGGGCTGATATGACGGGAGCGGCGGCTTTGGCCGCCGCTCCCGCCTGACAGGCCCCTGAGAACCGCGCCCGATTCCATGTGATGGCTTGCCAGGCGAGGCGTTTCAACGCACCTTCCCGGAGACCCTTCCTCCGGGAACATGCCCATGGCGATCGGCCCGCTGCCGCCGGTGATCAACGAAATCCAGGCCAACTCCGGTCAACCGGGCAAGACGCTCGCCCATCCATCGGCAACCGCCTCGCTTCTCAATCTGCAGGCCGCGGCGACGGCTGAGCCGGCTGCCGCCATCCGTCCTGAAACCACGTTGATCGAGACGGCGGTGGCCGAAGCGCTGGGACGTCAGGGCGGGCTGGCCCCGCTCTACGCCACGCTGCTCGAACTCGCTGACGCGCCTGACCTGCCCGATGCTGTGAAGGCGGCGATCAGTATGGTTCTGGCCTTCCGCCTCGGCGAAGGCGACGTCACCGCCGAGAGGGTTGCCGAGGCGATCCGCTCGTCGGGCCTGTTCCATGAGGCGGTGGCGGCTGGCAAGATGGTGGCGGCGCTGCCGCCGGCCGTCCGACAGGCGCTCGGTGGCGTACCGGACCCCAAGCGCCCGGTGGCGGCACGCCCAACGACGCAGGCGTTCTCACCGACGACATCAATGACAACTGCGAGGCCGGTTTCGTCTCCCCCACCCGTGACCCAGCCCATTGCCGGCGCGCCGGCATCGGCTGCCCAGGCCTACGGCGGGCAGGGAGGTTCTCCGGCGGGAACGGTCACTCCGGCGGCCCAGGCGGTCCCACAGGCCGCGGTCGCTGGCAACCTCGTTGGGCCGTCCTCCGGGGCAACGGCTCCGGCGACACCCGCTTCTGCCTCGCCTGCAGCCGTTCCCGCCGCGCCGTTGGCGAGCACGACGGCCGCGCCACCTTTCGCCGCTGCCGCCTTGCCGATGCAGGCCGCAGCGACCGACGCAACGTCACCGCTGATGGTTTCCACAACGACTGGCGCGTCGATGCCGCCATCGCCTGCCGTTGCCGTCTCTAGCCCGGCGCCTCCGTTGGCATCGATGCCTACGGGCGGTGGCGAGGGAACCCCATCTGCGACTCAAGCCGGCGGTGTCGCGATATCGCCCGCATCGACGGCACCGGCCGCGCCGGCGTCCGCCCCTTCGGGCGGGCCGACGACCGGAACCTCTGGTCCGCCTTCGCCTCAGCCTCCGATGCCGACGTCCGGGCCATCGGAAGCCGGAGCAGCAGCTTCGCCGGTGCCAACGGATTCGGTGCCGCCATCCGCCCACGCCTCTTCGCGCTCCTTCGCTCCCTGGACGCCCGGCCGGCCAATGGTGCCCGCCACGCCAGCGGCGCCCTCGGCGACGTCGGTCGGCTCGCCTACAGACGCCGGCCATCCTCCGCCAATCCCGACCTACGGTCCGCCTGGCGGCGAAGCAGCTGCGCACCGCCTCACCGGTGATCGGACTCCCTTTGTTCCCTCCGCCGTGGAAAGTCTGCCGGATGTTTCGCCGACGGTACCGCGGGCGATGGCCGCTTTGGCGCCAAACGCCGCAGCGGATGCGCCGATGCCCTCCGGCTCCGCCCAACCCGCGGTATCGGCCTCATTGCTCCAGGCTGCGTCGGCGCCAGCGACGGGGCCAAGTGCTGCCCAACTGGAGCAGGCTGGGCCGCAGGTCCGTCCGGCGGGGACATCCGGCACCGCGAGTTCCGCCACAACCATCCCGCAGCTCACCCCGTCACCGGCAGGACTACCGATGACGGCCGGCGTCGATCTCAAGGGGGCGTTGGATGTGTTGCGCCGGGAACTGATCGCTTGGCTCGGCCGCAACGCCGACGTGATGGCCAGCGTTGATGGGGCCGGTGACGATGCCGTGCCGCGCGCCGATCGGCCGGTGCCGCCACGCAAGGGTGGCCCTGTTCGTGGCCAGCCGGCGGTTCCGCTTCACGATGGCGACGAGACCGATGCGGCATCGTCCGAAGCACTGGCCGGTCGTGCGCTTGGCGAAGCGGAGCGATCCCTGTCCCGCGTCTTCCTGCATCAGGCAGCCACTGCCGAAAGCCGCGATGCAAAGGCGGCCCAGCCGATGCCGGCGCTGATGTTCGAGATCCCCATCGCCGGGCCGAACGGAACGTCCATCGCCCAACTCCGGATCGAGCGCGAGGACCACGCGCCGAGCGAGTCGGGCGGGCGGCCGCGCCGCGTGTTCCAGGTGGACATTGCCTTCGATGTCGCGCCCTTGGGGCCGGTCGCCGTGCGGGTCGGACTGATGGATGGCCGGCGCGTGGCCGTCGGCGTCTGGTGCGAGAGCGACGATGGCCTCGTTCGCATGGAAGCGGAGCGGGAGAATATCGTGCTTGGCCTTGAGCAGGAGGGCATGATCGTGGCCGGCGTCGACCTGCACCGGGGGCATCCGCCCGAAGACCGCGATGAGATGGCGGCCGTGCCCAGCCATCGCCTGGATCTTCAGCTATGAGCGACAAGGACATCCGCAAAGCGGTAGCCCTACAATATGCCGCGCCGGGCGCGCCGAAGGTGGTGGCCACCGGCAAAGGCGATATTGCCGAGGCGATTCTCGCCAAGGCCCGGGAAGCTGGCGTGCCGATCGAAGAAAACCCGGCGCTCGCCGATGCCCTGTCGACGCTGAAGCTCGACGAAACGATCCCGGTCGATCTCTACAAGGCGGTGGCGGCGGTGATCGCCGCCGTGCTGCGGGCGGCGAAAAAAGCCTGATCGCGTCCTCCTGGATGTCTGTCTGTTTTCCAAGAATGTAAGGATAAGTTTCTAATGCTGAAGTCTGTTCTTGTCGCTGTCTCGCTCGCGCTCGCCGGGCCGGCTTGTGCCGCTGATGCCGTGGCTCCGGTTCGCGCCATCATGGATGTGGCGACGGCGCTATGGTCGAACGCTGACGGCGAGGCGGGAGATTATTTTGACGACGCCCATATTGGCAACTTCAGCGAGGACGTGCGGGGCCTTTACGCCGAGGCGATCAAGCATCCCGCTTTTGATACGGACGAGGAAACCGGCAACCCCTTCGACTACGATCCCATCATCCTCGGGCAGGATGGTTGCCCGCTGGACGGGCTCACTGTGCAGGCGGGCAAGACGGACGGGGTGGCAACGGATGTCGTCGTCCGGTTCAAGCGCTTTTCCTGCATGGAGGGTTCCTCCGACGAGGAGCGCAACGCCGTTTCTGAAATCCATTTCCGGGTGATTTCAGAGCGCGGCCGGCCAGTGATCGCCGATGTCATCTCGGGCGAGGGCGATGATCGCTCTTCGCTCACGGGGGCATTGAAGGACATCATCGGTAGCTGACGGTCGGTCTGTGTGAGCCTATCCAGCGACTCACACGCCCCTGCCGTCCCAGCTCCGAAAGGCTTCGATCACCGGAAAAATGTCGGCGTGGCGGCGGACCACCGTCTCGGCGCCGGCTTCCATCAACGCGTCGGCATGTCCGGGCCAGGAATGGGCACCGCCGGTGAAGCCGATCGCTCGCATGCCGGCCCGGACGGCGGCGGTGACCCCGGCAAATGAGTCCTCGATGACGATCGCTTCTGCCGGATCAACGCCGAAATCGCGGGCCGCATGGAGGAAGACGTTGGGGTCGGGCTTGCCTTTGCGGGTTCCGACTTCGCCAGCCGAGAACACATAGGGTTTGAAGCGGTCGTAGAGGCCGGCGCTGGTGAGCGCCCGCTTGAGATAGGCTGCCTCGGCGTTGGAACCGACGCAGCGCGGGCCATCAAGCATGTCGAGCAATTCGGCGATACCGGGCACCGCCTTCACGTGGACGATGCGGCGGTCGAACTCCGCCTGGATGCGCTCTCTGATGCGGCCGCTCAATGGCAGGCCAGATTCCTCGGAGAGGATCGCCTCCATCTCGCCGCTGGCCAAGCCCGCAAAGCGGGATGTCACTTCCTCGGCGGTGATGGCGAAGCCCTCCTCGTTGAGCACTTCCGCGGTAACCGCTGAAGAAATGATCTCGGAATCGATGAGTACGCCGTCACAGTCGAAAATGGTGAGCATGGGATGGTCCGGGTTCGGTGGCTGGCCCGACAGGGCCGGAATGGAGATGGAAACGAAGCGGCCTACTGGAAGGCCGTTTCCATGAAGGAGCGCAGCTTGCGCGAATGCAGCCGCTCCGGGGCCATGTCGCGCAGCTTCTCCATGGCGCGTATGCCGATGGTCAGATGCTGGCTGACCTGCCGCCGGTAGAAGGCGCTTGCCATGCCCGGCAGCTTCAGCTCGCCGTGCAGCGGCTTGTCGGAGACGCAGAGCAGCGTGCCGTACGGCACACGGAAGCGGAAGCCGTTGGCGGCAATCGTTGCCGATTCCATGTCGAGGCCGATGGCGCGCGATTGCGAGAAGCGCTGCACTGGTTCACGCTGGTCACGCAGCTCCCAGTTCCGGTTGTCGATGGTGGCAACGGTACCGGTGCGCATGATGCGCTTGAGTTCGAGGTCCTTGAGGCCTGTTACCTCGGCGACCGAACCTTCAAGCGCGACCTGGATTTCAGCGAGCGGCGGGATGGGGATCCACAGCGGCAGGTCGGCGTCGAGCACGTGGTCGTCGCGCACATAGCCGTGGGCGAGAACGTAGTCGCCGAGCGCCTGACTGTTCCTGAGACCGGCGCAGTGACCGAGCATCACCCAGGCATGCGGTCGCAGAACGGCAACGTGGTCGGTGATGGTCTTGGCGTTGGAGGGGCCGACGCCGATGTTGACCAGCGTGATGCCGGAGTGATCTTCGCGGACGAGGTGATAGGCCGGCATTTGCGGCAGGCGTTGGAGTTCCTCGCCCTCGGTTGGCGCCACTTCGCCGAGCGGCGTCACCTGGTTGCCCGGCTCGACGAAGGCGATGTAGTCGCTCTGGCCGGAGGCCATCATCTCGCGGGCGCGGGCGGCGAACTCATCGACGTAGAACTGATAGTTGGTGAACAGCACGAAGTTCTGGAAGAACCGCGGCGAGGTCGCCGTGTAGTGCTGCAGGCGGTGCAGGGAATAGTCGACGCGTGGCGCCGTGAATGGGGCGAGCGGCAGCGGGTCGCCGATCTTGGGGTCGAGCGTGCCGTTGACGATGGCGTCGTCGGTGACGGCGAGGTCGGGCACGTCGAACATGTCGCGCAGTGGGCGCGGCAGCGTGTCCATCAATGCGCCCTCGACATAGGCCCCCTCGTAGAAGGCGAAATGCAGCGGAATCGGCAGCGAACTCTCGCCGATTTCGACCGGCGCATCGTAGTTGCGGATGATCACCGTCAGTTGGTCGACGAGATAGGTACGGAACAGCTCGGGCCGTGACACGGTGGTCTCGTAGACACCTGGACCACTGAACTGACCGTAGGACAGGCGCGAGTCGGCGCGGCCATGCGTGTCGGTCGACACCCGGATCAGCGGGTAATAGGTACGGATGCGCCCTTCGGGAACGGCACCCTGCACCACCGCTTCGAAGGATGAGCGGAGGAAGGCGGTATTGCGGGCGTAAATCTCGATGAGGCGATCGACGGCAGCCTCCGCGTCGCGGAAGCTGGTCATCGGGAGGCGGGGGGGACTGTCGATGAAAACGGGAGCCGGGCGCTCGGATGCGATCATATCGGTCTCTTGCGGTACGTGCCCGTCAGGCTGTTCACCCTCGGGCTGGTACCGCAAGGTCAATACCACAAGATGACAGCGAAGCCAGTCCCTGATTGTGCACCCCGCAAGGTGATCGATTGAGGCCGCAAACAAGAAGCCGCATAAGCGGCGCCCCTCAGCCGAGGTTGGGCAGGCGGCCGTTTTTGATCAGGGGCACGTGCGGGCCGGCACTCTCGTCGAGCCGGCCAAGGAGGCGAACGTCGTCATGCACCTCGACGGCGCGGGCGTACGGGGTGAAGCCCATGTGCATGTAAAACGGCAGCGCCTGCGGGCTGTCGAAATGGCAAGTGTGCAGCCAGAGGCGCGTAACGCCTGGGCGCGCGAAGGCGATGTCGATCGCCTCTCGCATCATCCAGCCGCCGATGCCGCCGCCAACCGCATCCGGCACCAAGCCGAAGAAAGAGATCTCGGTCTCATACGCCGTAGAGAGATCCATCTCGACGATCCCCAGGCGGCGGCCCTCCTTTACCGGACACCAGGAGCGCATGTGTGGCGCGGCGAGCTTGGCCTCGAGCTTTTCCCGCGGCATCAGGAGGCGCGAGCTCCATAGCCACTCCCAGCCGATCTCTCTGTACAGATCAAGGAAGGCGTCCGTGTCCCAGCGCTCCACGGGCTCGAGCGCATAACCGGCCGGCGCCGGTCGACGTGGCCGGTCGGGTCGTTCGGTGATCTCGAGGAACGTGACGAGGTTGGCGAGCTTGCCGGGGGGGAGGGCGTGGTAGCCGTCCGGAAGAGAGAATGTTTCAGTCATGGCTTCCAGCTTTAGCGGAAGCGGCGGCGAGCTGAAAGAGGGAGGGTCCGGACGTCGGTAAATGGGCCAAGCGGATCGGATGCCGGTGTTACGCGGCCTGTCGGGTGATGGCGCTGTAAGCCGCGTTGATGGTGGCCATCCGCTCCGTGGCGGCGCGGATGAAGTCGGCCGGCAGGCCGCGTGCCTGCAGGCGGTCGGGGTGATGCTCGGCGACGAGGCGCCGCCAGGCTTTCTTTACCGCCGCGTCATCGGCGTCGGGTGGCAGACCGAGCACGGCGTAGGGGCAACGGGCATCCTCTCCGACATGACGGGCGAAGATGCGATGGAAGGCCGCCTGGGGCATGCGGAAAATGGCGGCCACCGTCTCAAGGAAGGCAAGCTCGGCGTCGTGCAGACTACCGTCGGCGGTGGCAATGACGAACAGACCGTCGAGGATGTCCTCGAGCGTGTCCATGTCACTCTCGTAGAGCGCGCGGATCCGCTCGGCGTAATATTCGTAGCCGGCGATGTCCTGCTTGGCGAGGTTGAAGAGGCGGGCGACGTGGCGCTTTTCTTCCGGCGGCACCTGGAACAGTCGCTCTACAATGGCCACCTCGTCGGCGGTGACGACACCATCGGCCTTGGCCATCTTGGCGGACAGCGCAATCATCGCCGTGGTGAAGGCGACCTCGCGCCGGGCTTCCGGCGACAGCGTCTCGCGCAGCACGTCAACCACGCACTGGAAAACGCAGGTCACCGCATCAGGAATGCGGGCGATGATGGCGGAGAACTGTTGCCAGAAGGTCATAATGGAAGAACCATAAGGCATAACCGCTACCCTGGCGAGCCTGGAAGGGGCCGATCACGCCCTTCACACCAGGATTTGACCAGTTCGGTCAACGAAACCTCACGGGTCTGGCGATGGCCTGTCAGGGTGCCGGCACGAACTCCATGCGCCCGCCGTCCAGCCGGAAATAGCCGTCCTGCGACACGGGCAGTGCCAGCATCTCCTCATGCCCGAGACTGGCGTGCAGGCCGCGCACCAGGCGGCTGATGATGCCGTGGGTGACGATGACGGCCGGTGTCTCCGCTTTTGCGTACCAGGCGTCAACGCGGGCGAGCACGCCGTCGAGCGTTTCCCCACCCGGAGCCTGGAACTGCCAGTCGATCGGGCGGACCGATTGGTCGGTGCCGAAGCGCGAGAGGATATCGTCGCGCGTCAGCCCTTCCCAGTCGCCGAAATGCACCTCCATCAGGCGCGGTTCCTCGACGATACGCATCGGCAGCGACCGGCCAATCAGTTCCGCCGTGGTGCGGGTGCGGCCGAGTGGGCTGACATAGGCCCGGATCGGTTCGGTCCGTTCGCCGATTTCGGCGGCGAGCGCCCGGCCGATGCGCGTCGCCTGATCGCGACCGAGATCGGTGAGCGGCGAATCGAATTGTCCCTGGAAGCGGGCTTCTGTGTTCCAGAGCGTTTGACCGTGTCGTACGAGATAAAGCATGTGGTGATCCGGTGTGGTTCGTCAGGCGACCCTGGCGCGGTTGATGAGGTGAACGGCAATGCCGGCGATCAGCCCCCAGAAGGCTCCGGGGATGCCGAGGAAGCCGACGCCCGAGGCCGTGACCAGGAACGTAACGACGGCGGCCTCGCGCGTTGCGGGCGCCGACAGCGCCGTGGAGGTGGATGCACCGAAAGCGCCGAGCAGTGCCAGGCCGGCCACCGCCTCGATGAGGACGGGGGGAGCCGCCGCAATGAAGGCGGTGGCGGCGCCGGAGATCAGGCCAACGACGACATAGGCGACGCCGCAGACGACGGCGGCCCAGTAACGGGTGCTCCGGTCGGGGTCGGCATCGGGGCCGGCGCACAAAGCGGCGGTGATCGCCGCAAGATTGACGGCATGGCCGCCGAACGGAGCTGCGAGAAGGGTGAAGGCGCCGGTGTTTCGGAGGATGGGGCCAAACTCCGGCTTGTAGTCGTTGGCATTGAGGACGGCCATGCCCGGAATGTTCTGTGCCGCCATGGTGACGACATAAAGCGGCAGTGCCGTGCCGATCAGCGCGGCGAGGCTGAACTGGGGCACGATGAGAAGAGGCGCCGGCACCAGGCCTTCGGTGACCGTTGCCGGGATCGTCGTCGTCATGGCGATAATGGCGGCGGCGACGATCACGGCGGCCGGTACGGCCAGCACCTTGCGCCACAGGCCGACGACAAGCCAGGTCAGCACCACCGCGAGGCCGGCGAGCGGCGAGACGGCGACTGCCTTGACCGGTGCGAGGCAGAGCGTCAGCAGCACTCCGGCGAGCATCGCCGAAGCAATCGGCGTCGGGATGGCGGCGACGGCCCGGCCCAGAGGCCTGACGACCCCGGATAGCATCAGCAGCGCGCCAGTTATAAGGAAGGCGCCAACCGCATAAGAATAGCCACCGGCCACCGCGCCCGAGGAGGCGAGCAGCGCCGCGCCCGGCGTCGACCAGGCCACCGAGATCGGCATCCGAAATCTAAGACTGAGAAAGATGCCGGACAGCCCCATGGCGACGGTGACGGCCATCAGTCCGGAGGCCACCTCGGTTGGTGACGCCCCGGCGGCCGACAGGCCGCGGACGACAACCGTGAAGGCGCCACCGAATCCGACGAAGGCGGCGATGAGGCCGGCAGAGGTCGCTTGCAGCGAAGGGCGAGTGGGCATCTGGCGATTCCGATGGCAACAGGAAGAGCGGCTCCATCCAATCCGAAAGGCCGATGGTCATCAAGGCCCGGCGTGATGGCGGCGCGTTGCCGCCGGCCTGGTGCGACGTCAAATTGACGGATGAGGGCGCTTACGGAAGCTCGCCCCCCTTATTTTTCTCTTTGCCCCCCTGATTCCGCCGGGAGAGATTCGCCGCCGTCACGCCCTCCATTTGCCGTTGCCGGTCTGGAAGGCGCGCGTACATCCTAGCCGTTTGGTTATGAGTAGCTTCCCTGAGCTCTGTGGAAAACTCCCGAATGCTAATGGGTTGGAAACCGACAATTTCCTTTTGAAGCAGGCCCTTAACCTCTCGTTAATCCCTCTGCTACCGGGGGGGAGGAGGGGAGTGGCAAAACTGCAACATGGATTTTCGATTAGCCGTCGCGACCGGATTGCCGGCGTCTTTCCCGTTGAAGACCGGCTCAGGATCGGCCATCACTATCACCGTGAGATTTCGGGAGACGGAACTCACCGCCAAGTGAAGTCGATCTGC
>JAGSYU010000219.1 GCA_018262575.1 Pseudomonadota bacterium
CGGATTGGGAGCCTTGCGGTTGGGCCGGCCGCGCATCCGTTGCTTGTTCTGCTGGTTCTGCCTCATATGTCCGCTATCTCTTGCCTTCGCGGGTCAAAACAGCACGAGGCGCGAGGCCGCGGGTCTCGTTGACTTCCGGCTCTCCTTGCGGAGGACCGACGAAGTCGCGGCGCCTGGTGCAAACATATCATCCATCAAGAACGACCGTCCGGTCGGGCTCTCGCAGCCCATGACGGTGTCGCCTCAGCATCCTCTACGTTTAATCGTATCGAGAACGGGTCTGAGCGGGATCCTGGCTCACGCCTTGGCTCTGTCGGCAACCGATCTTCGTAAGCGAGATCCGATTGCTCATCCGCCAGGGCAAGAGGTCATGCCTCCCGAATACGGCTTTTCGACGGTGACGTCAAATACAGCCGATTCTCTACGCAAGGACCCTAGCTGCTTCGGGGCCACTTTCCAAGCTGAATTTTGGCCTCAAGACCAATAAAACGTGGGAATTTCAGTCGCTTTCGGTGGTGCGGATGCCCGAGACCACGCGGTCACGGTCGCCAAGGTCACGCTGGACTTCGATTTCAGATAGCCCGGCCGCCCCGAACAGGTCGCCGACTGCTGCTGCCTGGTCCCAGCCGATCTCGACGGCGATCAAGCCACCGGGGGCCAGGTGATGCCGAAGACCTTCCAGGATGGTTCGGTAGGCATCGAGCCCATCGAGCCCGCCGTCGAGGGCGAGACGGGGATCGTGAAGGCGCACTTCGCGGTCGAGGCCGGCAATGGTGTCACTGGCGACGTAGGGCGGGTTGGAAACGACAAGGTCAAAGACACCGGTGACGGCGGCGAAGAAATCGCCGGTCGCAAAATCGAGGCGGTCGCTGACCCCATGGCGATCGGCGTTGCCGCTGGCCATCGCGAGGGCGCCTGGAGACAGGTCGGTGGCCAGCCCGCGCGCCCGCGGCAGCTTCGTGAGCAGTGTCACGGCAATGGCGCCGGTGCCGGTTCCGAGGTCGACAAGACGGAGGCCGCCGCCATCGGGCGAAACACCGGCGATGCGGCCGGACCGGACGGCGGCGAGCGCCACCTCCACCAGCGTCTCGGTATCGGGGCGTGGCTCCAGCGTGTCCGGCCCGAGCGCGAAGTCGAGGCCATAGAAGGAGGCGGTGCCAAGGATGCGGCCGACCGGCTCGCCAGCGGCGCGACGGTCAATCCAGGCGCCAAGGCGGGCGGCAGCGTCGGCGGCGACCGGCCGGTCGGCAGCGGAAAGAAGATCGAGCCGGCTGGCGCCGGTGGCCGCCGCGACGAGCAGGCGGGCGTCGATGGCCGCCGTATCGACACCGGCGGCGGCAAGACGGCGGCGGGCGGTGGCCAGCAAGGCGCCGAGGGTAGGGGCGTCGCTCACGCTTCGGCTTCGGCGAGCAGCTTCGCCTGATGGTCGGTGATCAGCGCGCCAACGACGTCATCAAGATCGCCTTCCATCACCTGCGGCAGCTTGTAGAGCGTCAGGTTGATGCGGTGGTCGGTGATCCGCCCTTGCGGGAAGTTATAGGTGCGGATGCGTTCGGAGCGGTCGCCGGAGCCGACCTGACCGCGCCGGTCGGCGGCGCGGGCGCTGTCGACCTTCTCGCGCTCCATCTCGTAAAGGCGGGAGCGCAACAGCTTCATCGCCTTGGCGCGGTTCTTGTGCTGCGAGCGTTCTTCCTGGCAGGCGACGGCGAGGCCGGTGGGAATGTGGGTGATGCGGATGGCGCTGTCGGTGGTGTTGACGTGCTGGCCGCCGGAGCCGGACGAGCGGAAGGTGTCGATGCGCAGGTCGCCCTCGTTGATGGCGATGTCCACTTCCTCGGCTTCCGGCAGCACCGCTACGGTGGCCGCCGAGGTATGGATGCGGCCCGAACTCTCGGTCACCGGCACCCGCTGCACCCGGTGGACGCCGGACTCGAATTTCAGCCGCGCATAGACGCCGGCGCCCTCGATCGAGGCGATGATTTCCCGGTAGCCGCCGAGTTCGGCCTCCGACACGCTCATCACCTCGACGCGCCAGCCGCGCGCCTCGGCGTAGCGCTGGTACATGCGGAACAGGTCGCCGGCAAACAGCGCCGCCTCGTCGCCGCCGGTGCCGGCCCTCACCTCGAGAATGGCGCTCTTGTCGTCGGCGCGATCGCGCGGCAACAGCGCGACGCGCACGTCCTGCGTCAGCGCTTCCACCCTGTCGGTCAGTTCGGGCCGTTCGGCCTCGGCGAGGGCGCGCATGTCGGGATCGGTCACGGTATCGGCGAGCATCGCCTCGATGTCGCTGAGTTCGCGGCCGGCCTCCCGCAAGGCGCGGATGCGGGCAACCAGCGGCTCAAGTTCGGCATAGTCGCGCGACAGGCGAACGAAGGTGTCGGCGTCCGGATTGCCGGCGAGCCGTGCTTCGATAATGGCGAAGCGGTCGAGGAGGGCCTCGAGACGAGCATCGAATGGGGTCATGCGGTGGTTGGGAACCGGGTCAGTTGAGCGGGATGTCGCGGGCTTCGGCGAAGTCCTGCAGGAGCTTGCGGATCGGCGGGCCGTCGGGGCGGTTGAGGGCCGGCGCCAGCAGCGCCTCGAGTTCGCCGAGGTTGACCGAACGGATCATGTCCTTGACCGGGCCGACCGAGGTGGCCGCCATGGACATCGAGCGGAAGCCGATGGCCATCAGCGCCATGGCCGTGAGCGGCGTGCCACCCAATTCGCCGCACAGCGTCGCCGGCTTGCCATATTCGGCCGACTTGCGGGCGATGGTGCGGAGCGCGCGCAGGAAGGACGGGGCGAGCGGGTCGAAGCGCTGCGCCACCTTGGCATTGCCGCGGTCGACGGCCAGCATGAACTGGAACAGGTCGTTGGTGCCGACCGAGACGAAGTCGACCACTGACAGCAGTTCGTCGAGTTCGAACAGCAGCGCCGGCACCTCGATCATGGCGCCGAGCTTCAGCGACGAGGGCAGGGCATGGCCGTGCTTTTCGAGGAAGCGCTGCTCGCCCTTCACCAGCTCCTTGGCCTTGAGGAACTCGTCGACCGTCGAGATCATCGGGAACATGACGCGCAGTTCGCGGCCGCCGGCCGCCTTCAGCAGGGCGCGGATCTGCGTCCTCAGGATGACGGTGCGGTCGAGCCCGATGCGGATGGCCCGCCAGCCCATGGCCGGGTTCTCCTCCTGAACCGAGCGGGTCAGGTAGGGCAGCACCTTGTCGCCACCGATGTCGAGCGTGCGGAAGGTGACGGGCCGGCCGGTGGCACCGTCAAGGATCTTGGAATACAGGTCCGCCTGCTGGCCCAGCTTGGGGAAGGTCGGCGCGATCATGAACTGCAATTCGGTGCGGAACAGGCCGATGCCGTCGGCGCCCGACTCGTCGAAATGCGGCAGGTCGAACAGCAGGCCGGCATTGGTGTTGAGGGCGATGCGCACGCCGTCGAGCGTCACCGGCGCCTTGAAGCGCAATTGGCGATAGCGCTCCTGCCGGCGGGCGCGGAAGCGCACCTTGGTGACATAGGCCTGCTCGACGTCGGCCGGCGGCCTCAGGTGCACATAGCCGCTCTCGCCGTCGATGATGATGCTGTCGCCGTTGTCGGCGAGCGACACCACGTTGGCGAGCTGGCCGACGGTCGGGATGGACAGGGCGCGGGCGACGATCGCCACGTGGCTGGTCGAGGTGCCCTCTTCGAGCACCAGGCCGCGCAGCTTGGAGCGGTCGTAGTCGAGAAGCTCCGCCGCGCCCATCGAACGGGCGACGACGATGGCGTTCTCCGGCAGCTCGGTGGTCTTCTCCTTGCCCATCAGCTCGCGCAGCAGGCGGTAGGTAAGATCGTCGAAGTCGTGCAGGCGCTCGAGCAGGTAGGGGTCGGTCTGCCGCTGCATGCGGGCGCGGGTGTCGGACTGCACGCGCTCGACCGCCGCCTCGGCGGACAGGCCGGAGCGGACGATCGCCTCTTCCATGCGCCGCGTCCAGCCGCGGTCATAGGCGAACATGCGATAGGCTTCGAGCACGTCGCGATGCTCGCCGTGGTGGGCGACTTCGCCACTGTCGATCATGTCGTCGATGGACAGGCGCAAGTTGCCGATGGCGGCGGTGAGGCGCTTCACCTCCTGCTCGGGGTCCTCGGCGATGAAGTTGGTGACGACGACGCGCGGCTCGTGCAGCACGACATGCCCGAGGCCGACGCCGTCGGACAGCACCACGCCGGGCACGTGCATCGGGCGGTTGAGGTCGAGCACCGTCTGCTGGGCGGCGGCAAGGCCGAGCACGTCGCCGGAGGCGATGATCTCGGCGATGATCATGCCGGTGGTCTGGAGCGCCTCCTCCTCCTCTTCGGAGTAGGTCTTGCGGACGCGGTTCTGCACCACCAGCACGCCGAGCGTGCGGCCCGAGCGCAGGATCGGCACGCCGAGGAAGGAGTGGTAAGCCTCTTCGTCGGTGCCGGGAATGTAGGAGAAGGCCGGGTGTTCCTGGGCGTCGGCGAGGTTGAGCACCGCCGCCTCGGCGGCGATCAGGCCGACGAGGCCCTGGCCGATGCGGAGCGAGGCCTTGTGGACGGCGTCGCGATTGAGGCCCTCGGTGGCGAACAGTTCGAGCACACCATCGGCGCGCAGCACGTAGAGCGAGCAAACTTCCGCGACCATGTTGGCCGCGATCGTAACGACGATCTTGTCCAGTCGCTCCTGGGCGCTGATCGGCTCCGCCATCACCTCGCGGAGGCGGCGGAGCAGAACGCGCGGTCCGGAAAGGCCTCCCCGCATCGTCGGCTTCCTGCTCTCTCCC